>SVLF01000091.1 GCA_015068085.1 Oscillospiraceae bacterium | reverse complement strand
CTGGTCTTCAATGATCGCTCATGTTCCGGGTCTCAAGTGTGTATTCCCGACAACTCCGTACGATGCAAAGGGTCTTATGAATGCAGCTCTCAACGGCACGGATCCGGTTATCTTCTTTGAAAGCCAGAGAATCTACGATGTCGGCGAGCAGTTCCACGAAGGTGGCGTTCCGGAAGGCTACTACGAAATTCCGATCGGTGAGCCGGATGTCAAAAAAGTCGGTTCCGATGTCACAATCCTCACAATCGGTGCAACTCTTTACCGTGCTCTCGATGCAGCTAAGATTCTTGAAGAGAAGTATGGCATCTCTGCTGAAGTTATCGACGCACGTTCCATCGTTCCGTTCAACTACGATAAGGTTATCGAGTCTGTCAAGAAGACAGGTAAGCTCGTTATCGCATCCGATGCTTGCGCACGCGGCTCCATCATCAAGGATATGGCTCAGACAATCACATCAACCTGCTTCGATTACCTCGATGCACCGGTTGCAACAGTTGGCGCACGCAACTGGATCACTCCGTGCTACGAGCTCGATGCAGACTTCTTCCCGCAGGCTGACTGGATTATCGACACAATCCACGAGCGCATTATGCCGATTCCGGGCCACACCCCGACAAACAACTTCTCCGAAAGCGAAGAGCTCCGTCGCTCCAAGCTCGGTGTATGATTTTTCTCATAAGCAAAAGTTACGATTGCTACTTCAATCTTGCGCTTGAAGAAAACTTTCTGCGCGAGTATGATGATGAAATCTTTATGCTCTGGCAAAACGATAACACAATAGTTATCGGAAAAAACCAGAACACTCTTGCTGAGATAAACTACGACTATGTAAAAGAAAAGGGTATACGCGTCGTCCGTCGGATAACCGGCGGCGGCGCGGTTTACCACGATATGGGAAATATCAATTTCACATATATAACAAAGCAGGAGGGAGAATGGGAAAATGATTTTTCTCGTTTCGCAAGACCTGTTGTATCTGCTCTTAAGAAAATCGGGCTTGATGCCGAACTTTCGGGGCGTAATGACATAGTCGTAAACGGCAGAAAAATTTCAGGCAATGCACAAACTGTTGCAGATGGCAGAATTCTTCATCACGGAACGCTTTTGTTTAATACCGATGTGTCGGTGCTTTCAAATGCACTTGTTCCCGATCCCGAAAAGATCCGGAGTAAAGGCATAAAGTCTGTATCATCGCGTGTTGTCAACATAAATGAGCTTCTCGGAAGGGAAGTCACAGCAAAAGAAATATCCGACCTTGTCGGCAGTGAAGTGAAAACACTTTACGGGGCAAAGGAGTACGTTCTCTCGGATGAAGAGATAAAACGAGCCGAGAAACTTGCTGATGAGAAGTACAGAACTTGGGAATGGAACTTCGGTTATTCTCCCAAGTATTCATTTTCAAAGAAAAAGCGGTTCCGGATTGGCAGTATAAATGCATATCTCACGGTTGAAGACGGGAAAATCGTCTCAGCAAAGCTTTATGGTGATTTTTTCGGAATATCGGATGTTTCCGATATTGAAACTGCTCTTTGCGGCACCTTGCACCGTGAGGAGAATATAGAGAATACTCTTGATAAATTCAAATTGAGTGACTATTTCGGCAATATAACGGCGGAAGAGCTCGCTCAAGTACTTGTTTAAGGAGGCGTACATATGAAAAAAGCAGTAATGTACGGCGCAGGTAATATCGGACGCGGTTTTATCGGTGAGCTCTTCTCGCTTTCCGGTTATTCTGTTTCCTTTATTGATGTTAATATGGAAATCATTGGCGCACTTAATGAACGTGGTGAGTATGTTGTTGAAGTGCTCTCAAATGACAATAATGAAGAAGTTCTTGTAAAGAACGTTTGCGGTGTAAACGGAATGGATGCTGATGCAGTTTCAACTGCAATCGCAGAATGTGACGTTATGGCAACCGCTGTCGGTGTAAACATTCTTCCAAGAATAGTCGGCAATATCGCAAACGGCCTCAAACTCCGTTGGAAAAACGGTAATAAGACTCCGCTTAATATCATTATTTGCGAAAATATGATTGACGCAGACAAATTCCTTGCAGAATCTGTCAAAAATCTTCTTGATGATGACGAAAAAAAGCTTTTTGATGAGCTTATAGGCACGGTAGAAGCTTCAATCGGACGTATGGTGCCTATCCAGACTCCGGAGATGACAAAGAACGATATTCTCAGGGTATGTGTAGAGCCGTTCTGCAACCTTATCGTGGATAAAGACGGGTTTAAGGGTGAGATACCGGCTATCGAGAATATGTCCGCTTTTGCACCTTTCCGCCTTTATATTGAGCGTAAGCTTTTCCTTCACAATATGGGACATTCGCTCACTGCATATCTCGGAAACCTCAAAGGTTATGAGTATATCTGGCAGGCAATAGAGGATACGGAAATTGAAGTTATGGCAATGCGCGCAATGTGTGAATCTGCTCTTGCGCTTTCAATTCGCTATGATGTTCCGTTTAAGACACTTTATGAGCACGTTGAAGACCTTCTCTTCCGCTTCACAAACAAGAAGCTCGGCGATACGGTGTTCCGTGTAGGCCGCGATCTTAACCGCAAGCTTTCTCCTGAGGACAGAATTGTCGGTGCAATCCACTCCTGTCTTGATGCGGGGGTAAAACCGTACGCTTTGTACGCTGCATATGCCGCTGCAATGCATTTTGAGGCTGATGATGTTTCGAAAATGCCTGTAGAAGAGGTTATGACAAATATATCAAAGCTTGATAAGAATTCGGAAGAGTACAAGGAAATTCTCGAATTTGTCGATGTTCTTGAAAAGGGAAACGGTATATCAGGTATGATAAAGCTTCTGAAGTCGAAGATGGACGCAACAAAATAAAGCGATTAAAAAGTAAGCCGGAATTAAAAGCTCAAATGCTTGACCGGCTTGTTTTTTTGTTTTTATCACAGCTTTTTTTACTTATTGCTTGCATTTTACTATGTACATATGATAAAATAATATGAAATGTAAAATTAAGGATTGTTTGTTTATGGTTAGGCGTGTTACGGATAAAGACAGGTTAATCTACACGGAGTTTCTCAAGAAAAATGAAAACTGCCATTTTATGCAGTCACTTGCATGGGCGGATTTTAAAAAGACGCAGAAGCACTATGCGCTTATGTCTCTTGATGAGTGCGGTAATGTGTGTGGTGTAATGCTTATGTTTGAGCAAAAGGTGCGCAGAACAAACAAAATGCATCTCTATTGTCCTCGCGGTCCGGTATGCGACAGAAATGATACTGCTGTGCTTTCAGAGCTTCTCGCTGAAGCGGGAAAGCTTGCAAAGGAAATAGGTGCATATAAGCTGACCCTTGACCCTGATATTACCGAAGACGATGCAGTGTGGCTCGAATTCTTTAAAAATATAGGCGCGAGGATAGGTGACAACGCTCGGGATAACGCAATTCTACAGCCTTTTGCCGTGTACAGGATAAATGTTGATAAATCCGATGATGAGCTCATGGCTTCTTACCATTCAAAGGCACGCTACAGTGTCCGTGTGTCAATTAAAAGCGGCGCAACCTGTCGCCTTGGTACCCGTGAGGATATTCCGACTTTTCGCGCGCTTCTTGCAGAAACCGCAAAAAGGGATGGATTTACGGCGCGCGGTGATGAATATTTCTATGATATGTACGATGCTTTGGGTGATGATGCCGTAAAGCTTTTTATGATTGAGTATGAGGGAGAGCCGATTGCGGCATCTGTGCTTGTACGTTGTGGGAAAAAGACATGGCATATGTATGCAGGAAGCAATGATAAGTATAAAGAAACTCTGCCTAATTTTCTTATGCAGTGGGAGATGATGCGCTGGTCGCGCGATAATGGTGCTCCGCTTTACGATATGCGAGGTATCGCCGGAGAAGGGGATAAGCTTTCTCCGATAGAGGGGCTTGTGCGCTTTAAAAAACGCTTTGGCGGAGATCTTGTTTCGTTTGTCGGGCGTATTGATATCGTGTATGACCGCATCGCAGACGCTTATGTAAATACGGCAAAAAGCGTAGCAGCATTACTCAGAAGATTAACGGGAAGGAAATAGAGATATGATAGTATATGTAACAGGTGAAAAAACAGCTTCACAATACGAGGCTTTTGTGTCCTCGCATCCAAAGGGACACTTTGTGAAATCACTTAAATGGGCAGAGTTTAAAAAGCCGTGGAAATACGATGCTTTTATGTCGGTGGATGAGAGTGGCAACGTCCGCGGTAGTATGCTTATAATGACGAGCCGCGTCCCGAAAACGAAGTATACGCATATGTATTGCCCGCGTGGTCCCGTTACGGATAATAACGACAGCGCAACTCTTCTTGAGCTTCTTGCGGAAAGCCGTAAGCTCGGAGATAGGTATAATGCATATGAACTCTCGATTGACCCCGATATCCTCGACGATGATCCGTATCTTCCTGAGCTTCTGGATGCAGGCTTTGTTATAAACAACACAAAGCACCGTCCTGAATACCTCCAGGCGCGTTATGTTTTCCGCCTTCCGATAAACGGACGTAATGAGGAAGAAATTTTCAATGCATTTCATTCGAAAACACGCTATAACGTGCGTCTTTCGGTTAAAAAAGGTGTTACAAGCAGAATAGGAACAAAGGAAGATTTACCTGCATTTGTCGAGATAATGAAAGAAACCGCCGCACGCGACGGCTTTATCGGCAGAGGTCTTAAGTATTTTGAGGATATGTATGATGCTCTTGCACCCGATAACCTTCGTCTGTATCTTATGGAGTATGAAGGCCAGCTTCTTTCAGGTGCCGTTGCAATTCTTTACGGCGATAAGGTCTGGTATCTTTACGGCGCAAGCAGTAACCGCGAGCGTAACCGTATGCCGAACTATATGATGCAGTGGGAAATGATAAAGTGGACTCTTGAAAACAACTGTAATATATATGATTTCCGCGGTATAACGGGAGATATGGAAAAAACACAGCTTGACGGCCTTATCCGGTTTAAGGCAGGATTTGCTGGGGAGAGATGTGACTTCGTCGGAAAGCTCGATATGCTCTTTAAACCGAAGACCGCAAAGCTTATTGAGAGCGCCCAGTCAAACTACCGGGCAATTATCCGCAAAATCGGCGTTATGCGCGAGCGAATTGATCAGAAACTAAGTAGAAAATAAAACCAACAATCCGGGACGAAGAACTGTTCGTACCGGATTGTTGGTTTTTATCACCGAAAAGTTGTTTGATTTTTACAAAATGTATCTTTTTTCGCTTTTATCCGCTATTGCTTTTGTATTCTGATGGGGCCACCCCACGGATCGCTTAAAAACAGACGAAAAATACAATGGATTGAAAAAATGCATAGTGATGCAATGTTTTTAATTGATACAACGCCATGAACCATTAGCGTGATTGCATATTTTATACAATGCATTCTTAAATACTCTGTATAACCTACGCCCATTTTCTGTTTAAAAAGCCGGGAAATGTATTTTTATTAAAAAGAACATTGGAGCGACTACCGCTGAAATCAATGTATACGTACTCATTACCCTCAGTCTTAAGTAAATGATGACAGTAAAACGAGGAAAATTATACAGACATAAACAGCGCCGCCTTTGGTCAGGAGTGAGATCGTTGTTGTAAGAGTGAGGTCTGACAGAATTGTAGAAACCCTTTATGCAATTATCAATCTTTGGTTGAATTCACTCAAGTGTAGATGCGCGGTAGATGGTATACAAAGAGATGAAACAAG
Organism: Oscillospiraceae bacterium; assembly: GCA_015068085.1. Lineage (GTDB taxonomy): Bacteria > Bacillota > Clostridia > Oscillospirales > JAAYXM01 > SIG480. The sequence goes on along the minus strand of SVLF01000091.1, from coordinate 5,186 downwards.
CGGCATCACGCGAAGACGCTTGTTTCATCTGTGTTATTTTATTGTTTGTTTGTGACTGAGGTAAGACAAGAACAAAGCAACTGTTCTAGCCTATTTTAAATTACAGTCCGGTTTACTTCATTTCGTCTGCCGTAATGAAACGATAACCATTATCATGCAGAATTTTGCTGAAAAGATATATTTTATCTGCATAATCCGGTTGATAGGCAAAATAATCAGGATAGAAATACTGTTCGTGTGTTGCAACACCGATAAATTCGTTTCCGAGCAATTTATTAATTTCCTCCTCGATCTCTTCAAGCTTGCAGAGATTAAGGCAAGGGCTGTCGCCTAAATGTTTGAAATTTATACCTGTCTCCTTATCAGTAATCGAAATATTTCTTCCGAAAATCGATTTCAGCTGTTCACCACTGATATGGTTATAACCGCAGATTGAGGAACGGATTCTTGCATCCTTGGTATCTCTTGCGTAAAGCATTGTTTCAGGCTGACGATTTTGTTTCAGGCGAGCAGCATGACCGTAAGGCAATACACTGTCATCTCCGTTAAACTCCGTTTTTACTCCTGCACTCGGAGTTAAATATTTAACTCCACAATCAGCCAAAGCACGGCAACCTTCCTTACTGATTGGTAGCCAATGCGGTACGAAAGCAAGTGAAATAGACCCTTCTCCTGCAAAACGCTTGATCTCTTTTACAATCATTTCGTAGTTATCTTTCACATCGTTATACGTAGCGTTTATATAAGGATAATCCGGGAACTCCTGCTTTGCATGAAACGCGAAGCGCAGCCAGTCTTTAGCACCTTCAAACTCGTGCTTATATGTATCCGGAACCTCCGACAATGTAAACTCATCATTACCGTAGAAAAAGTCGGTTCTGTAAAATAAGTTTAGCTGAACCGTCATTCCGTTTTCGTCATGTGCTTTCTTAAGTATTTTCATGAACGGATTGTCGAAAATTGATTTCGGCTTTTCGCGTGCAATATCACGCAAGCACCAGATTACGTCATCAATATAGAAATAAGCGAGTTTTTCCATTTTTAATCTACCTCTCATATATGTTTATTTACAGAACTTATCTCTTGCAACTTTTAACATTTCCATATTCTTCACAATTTCATCAATGTTTTCCATTTCCGTGCTTCTCCACGGTGCTACCATAAAGCCTGCAAGATGGTTTTTGGGGGCATTCTGCATAAAATACTCAACAACATCATCCGGGTTATACATACATCCGAAGCAGATTGAAGCACAGGGGACAATGTCGTATCCCGCTTCCGCTGTCGGAACGGAACGCTCCATATATCTGACACAGAGAGGATCTTGCTCGACATACTTGAATCCCATAGGTGCATATTTCTCGTAATATGATGGATGTGACTCGATGGGAGTGTAGTGTTCTTCTTTGAGTCCGCGGTAATTCCACGGAGAGATCATTATATCTCCTGCCTTTATGCGTCTGAAGAACTCCTCATGGTGAATGAAGGGAATATCACCCCATATCCAGGGCGTTGCCCCCATATCACGGACGCAGTCACAAAGATACTGCAAGTCATGCCACATAAGCTCACCGCGGCGGAAAGTTACAAGTTCCATCTGAGTGAAAAACTGTGGGTCATCCTCTTCGTCCATACCGAGGTGTATAAATCTCGGCTTGTCAAAAAGATTGTAAACCTCGCTTATAAGGTCGCGACAGACACGATAATACTCAGGAAGCCCTATCATCTTACCGTAATCACCGAGCCATAGATCGTGACCTGCCGAAAAGTTAAGCTTCGGAATAAGCTCTATTCCGCGGCTGCGAAGCGACTTTACTTCCTCGCGTACTCTTTCACGTGTCCAGGCGCCGGGGCGGGCAAGCTCGGGATGGGAAGCGTAGCGAACTCCTTCGCCAAGGTCAAGAACTATCTGATTAAAACCGTTCTCTACTGCTTTGTCAACAAGGATTTTCCACGCTTCATCCTCAAATTTCACAGTGGGGTAATCTGTGTACCACATATTATACCCGAGTGTTGCATATAAAGACCAAATCATATTATTTTCCTCCGTAATATTTTATTATACTCTTTTTCGTATATTGAGAGAAGCTCTTCCCGGAAGTTATCCCATTCACTTATCGGACGCTGACTGAGAAAGAACTTTGATATATTAACATTACCAATACAATTCCATATCAGGTTTTTTAATTCTTACAAGTGCTTCGAAAAAGAAGTAATCTCCCCATATATTACACTCCGGTTTGCAACCGTCCGGGCGGCTGTACATACCATCGGACAGTATGCCGTTTGAACCCGGGATTTTTTCTGTAAGGAAATTGTCCGTAAGAGAATTGAGCATATCCGATACACATTTTAAATGCTTTTCATTTGTATGATATTTACTCATCTCAAGTATTCCGCAGGCAGCAATGGCTGCAGCAGATGTATCACGCGGCTCGTTATCCTCAGGAGCGAAATCCATATCCCAGTATGGAACAAAATCCTTTGGGAGTTTATTTATAAATGTATCGGTAATTTTATTATGCTTATCCATAACAAAATCTTCGGGAACATATTTATAGTTGAGTGCAGTTCCCGCTATGCCCCAGCTCTGTCCTCTTGCCCAGCAGGAATCATCATTTGCACCCTGAGCTGTCCGTCCGTAAAGAGGCTCACCTGTTTCGGGACTAAAGAAGAAGGTATGGTGCGTTGTATAGTCAGGACGTGTGAGAACACTGAGTGCTGTTCTCAGGTGATTATCTGCAACGTATCTGTATTTTCCGTCACCGGTAACGTCTGTGGCCCAGAAAAGAAACGGTATATTTAAAAGGCAGTCTATTATAAGACGGCGGTTACCCTCGGATCCCATTGCTCCCCACGCCTGAATGAATTTGCCTTTTTCGTGGAAGCGGGTAATAAGATGGTCTGCTGCCATAATAGCTGTTTCTTTTGCATATTCATCTCCTGTTATTTTATATGCCGCAACGCATGAAAGCATATAGATAAAACCTATGTCATGAGTATTTATACATACTTTATTTTCAAGTCTTTCTCTATAGCTTTTAATCTGGTGCATGGCAACTTTTTTGTATTTTTCATCACCTGTTAATTCATATGCAAGCCATATCATACCGGTCCAGAATCCGGGTGTCCATTCATAGTTAGGAGACGGCTTATATACATAGTTACAGCTGGCGGGTGACGGAAATTTGTCAGTAAACGCTTCAAGATTATCATCTATTCTCTTTAGGATAAAATCTATTGCGTAGTCAAGCTTTTGAGGTTCCATGATATTCAAATAAAACACTCCTTTGAGAACATCCTGTAAAAATACCGGGCAATGGCAAAAAGCTATTGCCCGGTATTTTGTTCTTAATTATTTGTACCTTGCATATGCACCTTCATAAACTGCCAAAAGCTCATCCACCGGAAGCTCTGAAAGCTCTGCCTGGAAGCTTTCCCACTCTGAAATCGGCTTCTGACCACGAATGAACTTTACTAAATTCTCATGAACAAAAGTAGTTATTGATGTGCTGAGATCAGCAATTTTCGCAGTTTCTTCATCAGTTAAAGTCATATATAATGTCGGATCAAGCTCCGGATGGGTATTTTCATGGATAAAGTCCGTTACGGACGCCTGCTCTTTTGACTGAGTAACATCTATGGATTTCGGATCTATACGCAGATATGCTCCGATTGTCTTCATACCGTATGCTGCCTCTGCAGATGTGGTTCCGGACGGAAGGATGAATACACGCTCTCCATCCTTGATTTCATAGGTCTCGCCTTCCTTACCCCATGAAAGAAGCTCTGCTGCTTCATCTGTATAGAGCCAGTTGATAAAGCGCATTGAGTTGATTATGCTCTCCTCGTCGCCTGTATTGCAAATGCCGTAGCCCTGCGGGTCGAAGTTAGACTTATTCAACATCGGAATACCAATTCCGTTTTCGGCATACGGCGGCTTCATCGCGGTAAGGTTAAATTCCGGGTAATTTCTGCGCGCAATATTGTTAAAGTAGTCAATTCTTACCTGAAAATCAGGAATAATAAAGCCGCGGTCCGTTGTAACAAGCTCTTCCCATGATGCTGTCGGGATGCCGAAAAAGTTATTAGGAACGAGCTCTTCTTCCAGCATCTTCTTAAAGAAGATTACTACCTCAAGCATGGTATCCTCTGTTGTGCCATAGGAAAACTTCCCGTTCTCAAAATCGTAATACACATTATAACGGAAGTTCGGTTTCCACGAAGAACCTATTCTGTTTAATGTGTTAAGTCCTGCGCGGAGGCAGAACGGATACGAATCCGGATATAACTCTTTAAGCTCCTTTGAAACGGTGTAGAGCTCTTCAATCGTCTCGGGGGTTTTAAGGCCGTGCTTATCAAATACGTCCTTGCGATACAGCCATGAATGCATGTTCTTTGAACGCTCCGTGCCGTAGACCGGTGTGTAATAAACCTTTCCGTCACTCATTCTTCTTATTTCTCTCATCCACTGGTCCTTTTCGGGGAGACCGTCCCAGAATTTCTCATAATCCGGCAAATACTCAAGATAATCGTCAAGTGCCTTATAAGCGCCCTGCTCACAAAATGAACTGAAAGATGAAGAGCCAGCCTGGAATCCGATGAGATCCGGCATGGTATCCTGCCCTGACATCATAAGAGGAAATTTTGTCGAAAAGCTGTCTATAGGTATTCCGGTTACGTTAAGCGTTCCGCCAATGCTTTCACGGATATATTCCCAGACCTTAAGCCCATCATGATACGGCCAAGAGGGATGGCTTCCTACCGTTATGTCCAGAACCGCATCGTCCGGAATCTGCTTTCCCTCGGGAATGACGGAAGAGCCGACGTTCCCGTTTTGTGTTGTTCCTGTGCAGGCGCAAAGTGCAAAGAGCATAATGCCCGCAAGGAGAAGTGCGATAAATTTTTTCATTGTGAAGTTACCTCCATAGTTTTTTTATATTAACACAAATGTGTGTTAATTAATTTCTTTTGCAGAAACCCGCAAGTGGTATCTTTCAAAGGGGTTCTCTCGGGAACCCCTTTGGATCCCCACGCTTTTGCCTCCCTACGTTTTCGCCAAATCCCCGAAGGGGTTCTTACTTTCTTGTTTCGCCAAGAAAGTAAGCAAAGAACGCGAAAAAGGGGAGAACTCGCGCGCCCACTCCCGTGGCGCAAGGAAACCTCCCCTTTTAACCCCTCCGCAC
>SVLF01000090.1 GCA_015068085.1 Oscillospiraceae bacterium | reverse complement strand
CGCAAAAATGGGTGTAAGAGGAGTTTCCGGAGATAATGCGACAACGGCATATTGGGAAGGTCGTATTCTTTTAAGCAGCCTCTCTCTTACATATCTCGGTGCAAAGGCTGATTACAATTATAAGATATCCCATACAATTCCGGCAACGTTATCTCTTGGAGAACCGCTCGGAAGAGAGTTTGCTGCGTATCTTGATGCGGGCGACGGTGTTGGCCGTGCGATGAATGGTATAAGCTCAACTCGCGCGGCAAACGGGGATTTCTTTAAGGTTGAAATAACAGACGGTGACAGCCTTACGCTTAAAAGCACAGTTACAGCCGGCGTCGCCGAAGGTAAGCTTGTGCCTGTAAAGACGGGTGAGACAACGCTTAAAATCACGGCATCGCTTGGCGGAGTGCCATATGAAGAAATGCACACTGTAAACGTTGTCGAAGCAATAGAACCCCCAAAACCTGTCAAGGCTGAGATTGATTTTACAAAGGCAACTATAGGAACGAACGATCCTACAAGCATTACATCTGATGAGTTTTCCGTTGTTGCAAATGAATCAGGTAATTATAACGGGAGTTCGGTCAGATTTGTCACGATTGGGAACGAATCTGCTATGCAGATTCCGCACAAGAGATATGACAATGCAAAATGGTTATGGCTTGAAGCCGTGGAATCGAGTCGTAAGGATGCACAGTTTACAATAAAGGTGCCGTTGGCAGCCCCGGGATATTACACTCTTGATGTCTCCGGATTTAAGTATGGGGCGGAAGGCTCGGAATATTACGTATATGCAGATGATAAATATGCAGGTTATGTAAGCTTTTACGGTGGGAATATTCAAGAACCGTTTAAAAACAGATTGAATACTCTTTATCTTGAGCCGGATGCTGACAACACTGTAAAAATAATGTTTGCCACAGCTGCAAACCCGGCGGAAAAGTGGGTGAATATTCTTTATTTGCAGTCGCTCAAACTAACTCCGGTTGAAAATCAGGATGAGTTTAGCTTCAGAGAGTTTTCCGAAACACTTCCGGAAAAGATATACATCGGCGAGCCGGTGGATTTCACGGCAACGGCTGTGATGAATGACGGTAGCATAAGAAGAATAAACGGTTATACCTCTGCTGCGGCACCCGATGCGGGCAACAGTATTACCGCAACTGTGAAGAGCGGTAGCGGCGAGATTGTCAAAACAAGTGACGATAAATTTTCCGAAGGTGTTTTTGCAGGAACTCTTTCTGCAACGGCACCGGGTGATATTGTGGTTACATTAAGCCTTACAACAGACGGCGGCAAGCCGATAACGCGTGAGGTAACGGTGCGTGCAGAAAATCCGCCGAAGCTTAGCGCTGTTGCGGCAACGCTTGACAAAGCTTCAATCCCCGTATCGCGCACGGCAAAAATCAGTCTTGCGCTTACCCGTGATGACGGAACACCGCTTCCTGAGAATGAGGAGAGAACGGTTGAATATTCTGTAGCTCCGGATGGGGTAGTTACGGTTTCGGATGACGGAACGGTTACGGCTGTCGGCGTGGGAAGTGCCGAGATTTGCGCAAAAGTAAAAACAGCGGCAACGCCCGAGGGTGTTACAGGAAACGCAACAATCAATGTTACTGCCGCACCGACGCTTGAAAGCATTTCTCTTTCGGCCGTCAGCACTGCAATGGTTATAAATACGGAAAAGAAGCTTTCTCTTTCTGCAATGATGAGCGATTCTCTCCCGGGAGATATTTCAAAGTATCCGGTTGTGTTCTCAAGCTCGGATGAAGCGGTTGCAAGCGTTTCAGCGGACGGAACGGTTACGGCACTTAAAGCCGGAACGGCGGTTATAACCGCAACGGCAACCGGAGAGAACGGCAGTGTGGCAGCAAGTTTTGCTATAACGGTTCATGACGAGGCTCCGGAAACCATTATAGATTTCACACAGACAGTTACTGAATTTGTAAACGACACGTGGGAATTTACAGGAAACAGTCCGGGGTATACAGTTACAGTTTTGGGAAGTAACTTTTTCCGTAAATTTTCATACAGCGACAGCGGACGGCAGCTTCTTCACGTTGCAACACGCGCATCGAACAGACGTATGTGGCCGCAATATCCAAATGAAACGGGACATACGCTGGGAATAAAAGTGAGCATTCCGGTTGAAAGCGATTACAGCGTGGTGCTTACCGGCGGTAAGTGGTATGCCGGCGGTGTTTATTCAATCTTTATAGACGGAGTGTATGTCGGTGACCATAACTTCTGGGACGGCAACCACTACGAGAGCGGGAAGTCTATGCCGGTAATGTACACGGATCAGCCGCATGCGCTGAATACCCTGCATCTTACGGCGGGCGAGCATGAGATTCTTTTCCGTACACGTGAGGCAGATTATGACACGCCGTATCTGCTTCTCGATACATTGAAGTTCGTTCCGGTTGACGGCGAAACCGTTCTTTCCGGAATCGATGCAACGCTGCCGGAAGAGATTGCGGTAGGAGAGATTTTCGAAAGCACCGCCACAGCGCGAATGAGCGACGGAGGCGCATACCACTTCGGCGTGACAAACACTGGTGAGCCTGATGCTGAAAACACATTTACGGCAAGCCTTGAAGGAACGGGAGCGACACTTTCGGGCTTTGCAGCTTATTCAATAGGGAAATCGGGCGAGAGCGAATTTGTGCTTACGGGTACCGAAGAAAATCTCGGCGGTGTAACGGTCACGTTTACGGCAAAGGTCGGAAACGTTACGAAAACCGTGATGAAAACGGTAAAGGTCAGAAATGATAAGATAGCCTCCACAACAGCGCGCACGGAAGCGGATGAACTGTTCGCGGGAGATATGAGCTATCTTATCCCGACGGTAACGCTTCAAAGCGGAAGGATTATAAATTCCTCTGCCGTTGTTACAACGTATAAGTCCCTCACGCCGGAAATTGCAACGGTTGATGAGACTACAGGACTTTTCACAGCTCTTAAAGAAGATACGGCAAAGGTTCTTGTAACGTCTTCCTTTAACGGGGATACGGTAACGGAGGAAATAGAGGTTCCGATTCTTCCGGAGGGAATGACGGACGTAATTGTAACAGCAGGCGGAAGCGAAAAGATTCGCCTTACGGATATTGAAAACGACACTGTTCCGCTTTATGTTCAGGCGATAAGCAACCTCGGAAACGAAATTGATATGACGGGCTCCGAAATTTCTGCAGAGATTATTTCCGGAAGTGAATTTGCAGAGTTTGCGGAAGGCCTTGATATTCTTCCGAAGGCGACCGGAGATGTTACATTCCGCGTACGCGTTAAAACTGCTGACGGAAGAATACGCGAGGTTGAAAAAACGCTTACGGTTATAAAGGGCAAAAGTAAAGCGACATATATGACCGCTGAGAAAGCAGCGGCAGCGCGCGCAAACGTTAAAAAATATGACTGGGCGAAGAAAACGGTACAGTCGTATATAGACATTGCGGAAAAATATGTTGATAAGCTTGATGTTCTTTATGATATGATAACCTCAAACGGAGTTCCGCGCGGATATTCAATCGGCGGAGAGGGTGATCCGGATATGTACACCTGTCGTTTTTGCAACACGGATATCCGTCTTGAATATGGATCATATGAGTGGCAACATGATGCGATTTCACGTCCGTGGCGGGTGCAGTGCCCGGATTGCAAGCGCCTTTTCCCGTCTAACGATTTCGGAAGCTTCTATAAGCTCGGACTTAACGAATACGGCGAATTTGACCGTATGCGCGCACTCGAAAATCACCGCGCAATGCTTCTTGAAAAGGGACTTCTCGACACGTCTGTAACAGAGCCGGGAAAAGAACACAGCGCACAGTGGAAAGCATATTACGGCTACGGAGTCAAGGGCGGATATCTCTATAATGAGCTGTATGAAACGGTAGATCTTTCAAAGGAGAAAACACTGAATGCCGGCAGAGGACTCCGTACGGGTGAAACGCAGGAGACATGGGGCGTTGACGACAGCATGGGCTATGTTCCGACGAAAAGCGACGGAACGCCGTATACATATGATAACGGAGTTGTCGAACGCCATACGTATATTGCGGAATATATGCATAGCGGAATCTGGAGACAAATGGCAACCAGCACCGGAGGAGTAGTTTACAACGCGCTTAAGGATTGTGCAAATGCATACTTCTATACAGGTGATGTGAGATACGGTCGGGTTTCTGCAATTCTTCTTGATCGCCTTGCAGATTTTTATCCCGACTACGACATATCCATTTACGGAGACAACGTCTGGAATTCGGACGGTGGCTCAAATCTTGGTAAGACTATAGGACGAATCTGGGAGACCGGTGCTGCCGGATGGTATGTAAGAGTATACGATATGGTCTATGATATGTATGACGACCCGTTTGTTATGGACTATATAAAGAACAAGAGCAAGATATGCAAAACTCGGCATGCAAAAGAAACACCGTCACAGATTCGCACGAACATTGAAGACGGTATACTGAGAACGGTATTTGAAGGACTGAAGGATACGTCAATTGCCGGAAACTTCGGATATCCTCAGCTTCCGAATGCGTATGCCGCAGTTGTGCTTGACACTATGCCCGAAACAAAAGAATGGCTTGATTATCTTATGGCGGCAGGCTGGAGTAATTCGGCACCGAGCCTCGGCGGAGGTATAGGTGAGACGCTATTTAATACTATAGATGCCGATGGTCAGGGTGATGAAGGCTCAAGCTATAATGTGGACTGGCACAGATCGCTCATAACTGTAAACGAGGTGCTTGACGGATATGAAGGATATTCTGCTGCAAATCTCTATAACAATCCGAAATTTGTGCAGATGTTTTATTCGAACATTCCGCTGATGTCTTCCGGCTATACTCCACAGATAGGTGACAGCCAGTCTACGCTGTCGAAAGATCACTGGATGGGAACTACAGTTGCGTTGGAAGGCTGGCGAAAGCTTCGTGACCCGGTTTTTGCACAGATTTTGTACCTCCTCAACGGAAACAGCGCAAAGGGGCTTCACTATGACATAACAGATGCAGAGCCGGAGCGCCTTGAACGTGAAGTTCAGGAGATTATAAACGAATACGGAGAGTTTGAAATAAAATCGGATATAATGACTAACTTCGGATTTGCCGCGCTTCGTGACGGTCACGATTTCTCGAATGCAAATGGAGCAACAGCAAGCAAAACAACCCGTGATGTGTGGATGTATTTCGGTTCGACCTCCGGTCACGGACACGCTGACACATTGAATCTCGGTATGACGGCGTTCGGACTTAACTTTATGCCGGACCTTGGGTATCCGGAGACAACAGGAACGCAACCGAACAGACTGCAGTGGATAAGTTTTGTTTTATCTCATAATACAGTTATGGTTGATTGTGAGAATCAGAAATCAAATTCCGAAATTCGTGGTAAAATAAAACACTTTGACGGTGACGGCACCGTTCAGGTTATGGATGTATCCACTCCGTATGTGTATGAGGCTGCCGATGAATACCGAAGAAGTGTTGTGTATGTAAAGACTGATGATGAAAATTCTTATGCGGTAGACTTCTTCCGCGTTCTCGGCGGAGACAGCCATCTTTATTCGTTCCATCCGTCAAGCAACAATGTGAAGAGTACCGAGGGGCTTGACTTCACGCTTGTTGAGGATGAGAACGGAAACTATATCTCCGGCTCACAGCTTGATGAAAACGGCGAATATAAAGGAACATATGCAGGGCGTGATGTAACGTACATCAAGAAGACCGCGAAGGACGGAACGGTTACCGTTCGTCTTCCGGTTGAGGGCGAAACGCTTGCGGAAAATGAGGTTGAGCTTCCTGTTGAGTATGGTCCGGATCCGAACTCGCCGGAGGCGTGGAGCTACAGTACTCTCTTCCCGCGCGGATATACGTGGCTTCGCAATGTAGACCGCGACACAGCGCCTGAAAACAAGGTTGAGATAGACTTTGAGATAAAGGACTTTAAAAAGGCGATAAAGGATTCCAAGAATCTCGGGCTTCATATGACGGTTCTGAATGCCGGCAACGTACGAAACGGAGCGGATGCCGAAATATCAATAGCAGACGGTCTCCCGCCACAAAAGGTGGAGAACAAAAACATTGACAAGCTTAAATATGTTCTCATAAAGAACGAGGGGAAAGATCTTGACACGACGTTTACAACCGTTTTTGAGCCGTACAAGGGCGAAAGGTACATCGCATCTGCAGATGAGCTTGTAATGAACGCAATTTCCGGCACGGAAAGCGAAACGGATGCAAGCCGCGCGGTAAAGGTAACGCACGAAAGCGGACGCGTGGATTACATCTTCTACGCAACAAACAATGCCGTAACGTATGAGATTGACGACAACGGCACGAAGCTTAAGTTCCGAGGATTTGTGGGAGTTTATACCTTGCAGAACGGCGCAAATACCTACAGATACGTTCTTGACGGAGATATCATCGGCGAGGTAACAGAAAAGGCTTCGTCAATCGAGGGAACAGTAAAGACGTTCACTAAAATCCACGAGGAAAAGAACGAGATCGTGATAACCGCGGCACCGGGAACAACGGTTACAGACTCTGATGTTGCATCCCTTGCAGGAAAGATTCTTGTTATCGACAACGGCGCGGAAACACGAAGCGGAACATTCAAAATTGAGAATGCAACGCTTAACGGAAACGATATAACGGTTGATATCGGCAGAATTACGCCGATACGCAAGTATGTCGATGCGTTCAATCCGGGAAAAGGATATGTATATATGATATCCGAGGGACAGAATGCGCGGATCCCGCTTGAATTTACCGAGGACGGCTCGCCGGAATTTGAACCGGTAAGCGACTCGCTTACAGTAAGTGCGGGAAGCAGCATAAGCGTGCAGATAAGCGCAACCAGCCCGATAGAAGGAACAGCTATTGCGGGATATGAGGGAGAAACGCTTCCCCGCGGCGCAAGCATCAACGCGGTAACCGGCGAGTTTACGTGGAAGCCGGACGGCTCACAGGTCGGCGAAAACCACGTTGCGATTACTGCCCGTGATGAATACGGGCGTGAAAACACAGTTCACTTTACGGTAACGGTTTACGGTTCGACGACGGGAAGCTCGTCGAAGGAGGATAGCGAAGAAGCCGATAGTTCCGGAAGCACCGGAGAAACCACCACGCCGTCGGGCGGCGGAGGTGGCGGAGGCGGTGGCGGCGCACCGACTCCGGATAATTCGGGTGATACGGAAGCAGATAACAACCAAACCGACAATGGCGGTGAAAGCGGAGAACATGGAGGAAACACTGATAACACGGGCACAGAAGATGGAGCTCTCCGCTTCACCGACCTTGGTAATCACGCATGGGCAGAGGATGCGATAAATACGCTTGCAGACGATGGAATAATAAAGGGTACGTCAGCAAGCACGTTCAGCCCGGAGACCAATATCACCCGTGCAGATTTTGCTATTCTTCTTGTCCGCGCATTTGACTTTAAATCGGATAACACCGAAAACTTTGCAGACGTATCGGCAAATGATTACTTCGCCTCTGAGCTTGCAATAGCACGAAACACAGGCATCGCCAACGGTATAGGTGATAATAAGTTCGCACCTCGTAACACCATCACCCGCCAGGATATGATGGTAATAGTGTACCGCGCGCTGCAGAGCCAAAGCATTCTCCTTGAGGAGAAGGGGGACCGCCGAATGGCGGTGGATGAGGTGTTATCGCAATACCCCGACTTTGACACCGTCGCACCTTACGCGCGTGACGCAGTCACCGCGCTAATCGGCGCAGGTCTCGTCAACGGCAAGAACAACCTCATCGCACCTGCAGACTACACGACAAGAGCAGAAGTCGCAGTTCTTGTAAAGCGCATACTTGATTATATAAAATAATTTTGCATTTTGCACTTTGCATTGTGCGGCAAAGCCGCGCAGAGGTTGCAGTACTGATTAAGCGGATATTGGATTATATAAAGTAGCTCTAAACTTAAAAGACTGTTTATTCCAAAGCGAATAAGCGGTCTTTTTTGTTGCTTTTTGGGTTTTAGATGTGTTATACTTATAATAAGTAATTCCTGAAAGGAACGAGAGTATGGACGGTAAATTGAAAAGAATACTCGCGTCTGTGCAAAAGCCCGCGCGCTATACGGGTGGAGAGTACAACGCGGTAATAAAAGATAAAAAGGACATAGCGCTTCGCTTTGCGTTTTGTTTTCCGGATATATATGAGATAGGAATGTCTCATATGGGGCTTCGCATTCTCTACGGTGTAATGAACGAACAGCCGGATATCTGGTGCGAGCGATGCTTTGCACCGTGGCCGGATATGGAAGAGGCGCTTCGCAAAAATGATATGAAGCTCTATGCGCTGGAAAGCCGTGATGCGCTTTGCGATTTTGATATCGTGGGCTTTACACTGCAGTATGAGATGTGTTACACAGCAGTGCTGAATATGCTTAACCTCGGCGGAGTAACTGTCCGCGCAGACGAGCGTGGTGAGGACGAGCCTATCGTTGTTGCGGGAGGACCGTGCGCATACAACCCCGAGCCGCTTTGTGATTTTGTCGATATCTTCAACATCGGCGAGGGCGAGGAACAGATGATTGAGCTTTGCGATCTTTATAAAAAATGCAAGGCAGAGGGGAAAAGCAAAAAAGAATTTCTGCGTCTTGCCGCGGAGATAAAGGGAACGTATGTTCCGTCGCTCTATGATATAAGCTACAACGATGACGGCACAGTTGCGGCGATAACTCCGCGTGACGGTGCGCCCGAGGTGGTCGTTAAGCGCATAATCGAGAATTTCGATTCTGTTTATGTTCCGAAAAAGGTTATTGTTCCGTCTACCGAGATAGTGCATGACCGCGTATCGCTTGAGGTTTTTCGCGGCTGTATCCGCGGGTGCCGCTTCTGTCAGGCGGGATATGCATACCGCCCTGTGCGCGCAAAGAAGGCGAAAACGCTTATTGAGCATGGCAAGGAGATGTGTGAGGTCACAGGATATGAGGAAATCTCGCTTGCATCCCTTTCTACCAGCGATTATAAAGAGCTTCCCGAGCTTGCAGACGGACTTTTGGATTGGTGCGAACCGCGCAACATCAGCCTTCAGCTTCCGTCGCTTCGTGCGGATAACTTCTCCGTGGAGCTTATGCAACGTATTCAGAAAGTTCGGTCGGGTGGACTTACATTTGCGCCGGAGGCGGGAAGTGCAAGGCTTCGTGATGCGATAAACAAAAACCTCACTGAGGAGGAGATTATGAACGCTTGCCGTATTGCGTTTGAAAACGGCAGAAGCTCGGTTAAGCTTTACTTTATGATAGGTCTCCCCACGGAAACGGACGAGGATATAAAAGGAATTGCAGAGCTTTCACAGAAGATACTTTACCTTTGGAAAACGCACGCAACGAACAAAAAACGCGGTGTTAAGATAACGGTCAGCGCGGCGTGCTTTGTTCCGAAGCCGCAGACTCCGTTTCAGTGGGAAGCGCAGAACACGCGCGAGGAATTCAAGAGAAAAGCACTTCTTTTGCGCGAGGCGATAACGGCAAAGGCGATAACGTATAACTGGCATGAGCCGGACGTCAGCTTCCTCGAAGCTGTGTTTGCGCGCGGAGACAGAAAGGTCGGGCGCGTTATTGAAGCGGCTTGGAAAAAGGGAATGAAGCTTGACGGATGGGAAGAACATTTCAGCCTCGATACATGGCTTTCGGCATTTGAAGAATGCGGCATAGATCCTGAGTTTTATGCAAACCGTGAGAGACGCGCGGATGAAATTCTTCCGTGGGATCATATTTCCACCGGCGTGACAAAGCGCTTCCTTCGCTGTGAGTGCGAAAAGGCATATCGCTCGGAAGCGTCACCAAACTGCAGGGAAAAGTGCCTCGGCTGCGGGGCGTCAAATCTCTTGTGCGGAGGTAAGTGTGATGCGTAAAGTAAGAGTTATGTATGAAAAGAAGGGCAGAGCAATTTATATTTCGCACCTTGATATTATGAGAACGTTCCAGCGCGTTCTTACACGTGCAGGCATTGCAGTAAAGCATACTGAGGGCTTTAATCCGCATCCGTATATCTCCATTGCTCTTCCGCTCTCTCTTGGGTATACCGGCGAATGCGAATTTCTTGATATGGTAATAACCGATGAAATGCCCTTCAATGAGATAAAAGAAAGAATGAACAAAACTCTCCCCGAAGGTATTACGGTAACAAAAGTATATGAAAACTATATGCCGGTTCGCGATATCGCATATTCGGAATTTCTTATAACTCTTGAATATGATAACGGAATACCTCTCGGAATAAATAAAAAACTAACAGAGCTTTTCTTAAAGGATGAGATTATAATAATGAAGAAAAGCAAACGCGGTGAGAGCGAAACCAATATTGCACCTATGATAAATAAGTTTTCTGCAAACGAGGAAAAAGGGAATATCATAATAAAAACAACTCTTGCAGCGGGAAACACTTCCCTTAATCCGGAATACATCATAAAGGCGATAGAAAAATATCTTCCGGACTGCAAGCCGGACTTTGCGGAATTTACAAGAAAAAATGTTTATGACGAAAAAATGCACGAATTTCGCTAAAAAAGCTTGACATTTGCATATTGCGATGATATAATATCTAAGCCGCATTGAGTGGGTTTGTAAGTTTACATATTGTAACACCTACAAGAGCGAGACTCTAAATTTGAAGAGAGGTGCAAGAAGAATGCAGGCAATTTTCGTTACAGGCGGAAAGCAGTATAAGGTTTCTGAGGGCGATGTTATCTACGTTGAGCTTCTCAACACTGAGAGCGAAACAGTAGAGTTTGACAACGTTCTTATGACAATCGACGGCGATAACGTAACTGTCGGTGCTCCGAATGTTGAGGGCGCTAAGGTTACTGCTAAGGTCCTGAAGAACGGCAAGGGCAAGAAGATTATGGTCTTCAAGTTCAAGGCAAAGAAGAACTACCGCCGCCGTCAGGGTCACAGACAGCCGTACACAAAGCTCCAGATCGAGAAGATCGGCTAAGTTATGACTACTGTCACATTGATTAAAAAAGGCGATAGCGCCATTGGGTTTGAC
>SVLF01000089.1 GCA_015068085.1 Oscillospiraceae bacterium | reverse complement strand
CAAATCTCCATAGTCATTCAACCGTTTCGGACGGCAGATGGACGCCTGAAGAAATCAAGCAAAGATATATGGAGAAAGGATATTCCGTTGTGGCATATACCGACCACCATATTTTTTATCCGCATAATGAGCTGTGCGATGAAAACTTTCTTGCTCTTAACGGCTTGGAGTTTGGCGTGAACAATGTAGTTGACGGTGTACCCGCGAATAAGTTCCGTAAAAACTGCGATATATGCATGATTGCGTTAAGTCCGGATAACAATGTTCAGCCTTGTTGGGATAAGGATAGAGAAATCCCCGAACAGTATAAGTCCCTTATTACATATGATGACTCCCGTCCTGACTTTAAAATGGAGTATACTCCTGAGAGTATTAACAGCTTCATAAATGAAGGAAAGAAATGCGGATTTTTTGTTACGCATAACCATCCTGTGTGGTCGAGAGAAGAATATACCGACTATATTAAATACAGCAATATGCACGCTATGGAAATACATAACTATGGTTCTGCGTGCGGCGGCCATGATGAGCATAATTCAAAGATATATGACGAACAGCTTCGGGCGGGCAAACGGCTTTCCTGCATTGCAACAGATGATAATCACAATAAGAACGGTGACGAGGATTCCTTTGGCGGCTTTACGATGATAAAAGCCGGGAAGTTGGAATATAAGACGATAACCGATGCTCTGCTTCACGGAAGCTTCTATGCATCCGAAGGTCCGCTGATTAATGAGCTTTACTTTGAAAACGGAAAGGTTTATATTTCTACATCACCTGCGCAGGCAATATTCATAACCAAACCGGGAAAGAATGTAGCGATCAAAAAAGAAAAAAATGTGCTCATCGAAGCTGCTTGCTTCGACGTTGAGGCCGATGACGGGTATTTTTTCATAACTGTTGTCGGAAAAGACGGAACAAAGGCATACACAAACGCATATTTTACGGATGAACTGTTTTAGTTTTATTATGAAATCTATATTCGGGATATCCGGATACAAAGCTATAAATAAAGGAGAGAAAAACAAGATGAAAAAACTTACAGCATTTATTTTATCAGCGGTTATGATGCTCGCGCTTTGCGCATGCGGCGGTGAAACAGGCGGCGGCTCTGTCGCTAACCTTGACCCGCTGACAAAGGAAGATGTTATCGAAGTGGCAACGGTTTCTCACGCAAGCTGGCCGTATCGCGAAGACTGGAAAATCTGGGAATACATCGCAGAGGGAAGCGGTGCAACCGTAAATGTTACGGCGTATCCGTCTGCTGACGTAAACACAAAATATTCGCTTATGTTTGCGTCTCCGGATACACTTCCGGACATCACCAACTACTCATCAAAGCCGAAGGATGACTATATTTTCCAGGGCGCATTTATCTCATTCGATGATATGAAAGAGTATATGCCGAACTACAACGCATGGCTCGGAACTCTTACAGAGGACGAAATGAAAGAGAACGTAAATATGCGTAAGGCATATGACGGCGAAGTTTATTACTCTCCGGTTATCGGACGCGAAACCTCACAGAATGTTCGTGCATGGCTCTACAGAAAAGATATTTTTGAAAAGCACAATTTAGCTGTTCCCACGACGTTTGACGAGCTTTATGAGGTCTGCAAAAAGCTTAAGGAGCTGTATCCGGATTCATATCCGTACTGTATCCGTTCAAAGTTCAATGCGCTCAATACAAGCGGCTCCTCGTGGAAGCCGTATTGGGAAATGGGACTCTATTACGATTACGACAATGAAAAATGGTGCTATGGCGCAACGGAAGAGGTAATGCGCGATATTATAGAGTTCTACAAAAAGATGGTAGAAGAAAAGCTTATGCCGGCAGATTTTATGACGATAAACAACACTGCATGGCAGGAGCTTATCACAACAGACCGCGGATTTATTATGCCGGAGTATCAGACGAGAATTGACTTCTTCAACGGTCTTGCGCGCATGCAGAATCCGGATTTTGACCTTCAGGCAATGGTTCCGCCCGTTGCGGCAGAAGGCGGAGTTGCAATGGTAAATAAATACAACGTTGACCCATGGGGTATGATGATGTGCAACACCCGCGACGAAGGACGCATTGCAAATACCGCAAAGTTTGTGGACTGGTTCTATTCCAATGAGGCGCTCGAGCTTGTTTCGTGGGGTAAAGAGGGCGAGACATATAATACCGTTGACGGCAAGCGCGTGTATATAACCGACGAGTCTAAGGCACAGTCAAACACGCTCTTTGGCTTTGGCACCTACGGAACGTTTACGCGTATGGACCCGCAGGCAGTTCTTGCATATGAATCAGAGGATATTGCAGAAACACGCGATATGGTGCTTGAGCACACGATGCCGTATGCAAACACAATCCACTGGCTTTTCTTCAACAAAGAAGAATTTGAAGTAAGGGACGAGTATCTCACAGCCATCAACACATATGCAGAAGAGATGGTATCGAAGATGATTCTCGGTCTTGAGCCGATTGATAAGTTCGATGAAATGGTAAGCGAAATAAATAAAATGGGACTTTCGAAGCTTCTTGCCGCATACGAAAGCGCATTTGCAAGAACAAAGTAAGTTTTTTGAGATGCCGGGGAGAAAATTTCTCCCCGGTAAATAAAAGGAGTATATCGCAATGGTCAGAGATATCGTGATGACGGGCGTAAAGATAGGTGAACACTCGGCAGACCCGCAGGACGTTATAGAAGAGGTGCGTGAACGCGTTATAGGAAGCGGGAGCAATTACGTTTATATCCGTCCGAAATTCGGCGTTCAGGTTCCGCATGAATATTTTATACAGTGGGCGCAATTTCTTGCTGAGAATAAAATATATTTTCATTTCGGTTACACCGCACAGCGCCCGCCCGCAGGAAAAAAATCACAGTTTACACCGGAGCTTGTTGCAAAGATGTGTGAAATTGCCGGGGAATATTTTCTCGGCGAATGCATAAGCGAAATAGATTGCTCGCGCGGCTCAAAATTCCGCGGCTATTTCAGCCAGTATGTGCCGCACGGTCCGGATACCGCAAAGCAGGAAAACGGATTTAAAAATCTGCGTGAGGCGCATGAAAGCTACGTTGAGTATGTGAAGACCTTTGCAGATATTGATAAAGAATTGGGGCTTCCTCATATCATCAGTATGGCGGCATCTGCGTTCAGCAGATATAATCTGGAAGCGGGAGCAGATATTCCCGTTCTTGAAACCGTTAATTTTGATTGGGATACTATGTTCCCGTCAGTACGCGGTGCGGCGCGTGCCCTCGGCTCGGGAATGTGGGGGACGCTTATTGCCCACGAGTGGTTTGCGGGAATGCGCCACGATGATATACTTAAGCAAAAACGGCTTGAGCTTTTGTGGAAGTTTGCATATATATCCGGTGCGAATATGATAAGCATTGAAAGCGGAGATGAAGCGATAGACTCATACGGGCATCAATACGGCAAGGATTCATCATTGTGCGGGATGTATCGGAGTGCAATAAAAGAAATGGCTGAATATGCCAAAAACGACGAGAGACCGGCAGGCGGACCTGTGGTTAAGACAGCTTTTGTTTCCGGGCTTCACGACGCTTGGCCGGGGTTTGTGGGAACCTCATTGTGGAATCAGTTTGATCGCGAGGATTGGGGCTTTGGCGATGCAGAGTATTCGTGGCGGCTGCTGGATGAGCTTGGGACAAAGAGAAAATGGACAGATGTGGCAAACTACGGTGACAACGATTTTTCTGCATATCCGGAGTACGGAACATTCGACATTGTACCGATTGAAGCTTCGCTTTCAAAGCTTTTGCGGTATGACCGCCTTATATTCCTTGGCTGGAACAGTATGACGGATGAGAATATGGATAAGCTGACGGAATATGTTCGCCGAGGCGGGCGGCTGCTTATGAGTGCGGCACATTTAAACCGCAACACTGTGAGAAATGGGCGGCTTCTTCTTATAAGCGATGAAAAGATTGAGGCGCTTTTCGGATGCAGACCTACCGGTGAGACCTTCAGAACCAACGGTGGGACGAAGTTTGAATATAACTCAATTGACAGGCAGATATCCTATCCCGGTACAAAGAGCTTTGTTTGCGATCCCAACTTCAGCGGCGGATTTACGGAATACCTCGGCATTAAGCTTTGCGGAGCAACACCTGTGGGATATTGGAGCGAAAGTTTTCTTGAGGCTCCCGGAGTTTTGCACCCTGATTTTTGTACGGTTATAGAACATCAGATCGGCAACGGAATTGCAACGCTTGTCACATCTCTTGACTATCCGGGACACCCTGCAGCAATGCCGCTTTACCGGAATGTTCTGCGTGAAACGATAAGCTCTGGTGCACGCAATTGTGAGATAAAGGTGATAGGAAGCGACAGGGTTCGCTACACCGTATATGAAGAAAATAAAATATATCTTTTGAATACCGATTTTGATATGCCGGTTACCGTAAAGGTAATAAACAGAGAGCGCGAGAGGGTTATAACACTTGAACCTCTTGAATTGAAAAACATATCTTTTTAGCGAGGTGAATATCATGGAGAACAAAAAGAAATTCATTCCGAGAAGTGAGCTTATGAAGAATAAAGATCCGAACAATCTTCGTGAAAAGGTGCGAAAATTCATTCCCATTGACGGAAAAGATGCACTCAAGACAGATGCGGAGATGACGGAATTTATCCTTGATAATTGCGAAATAAGATTCACGGATACAAATACATTTTTTTGCACAACGGACCTTATGAAGGATAACTATCCGCAGTATTTTGAGGTGCTTCAGCCGAGATTTAAATATGAGTTTGAAGACTTTGCAGATGAGCATTACCACGACCTTATAAATACAAAAACCCTTGAAATGCGCTTTGACTTCGGGCATACCTGCCCTAACTGGAAGGATGTTATTACGCTCGGGTTCGTTGGACTCAGGGATCGTGTCGAGAAAGCGGCAAGAAATGCCGGCGACGATGCAGAGAAAAAGAGATTTTTCGATGCGGCGCTTTTACAATATAACGCTGCAGAGCGATTTATTGCAAGGGCGGCAAAAGAAGCGGAAAAGGCAGGTAAGCGAGAAATTGCAAAGGGACTTTCAAACCTTCTTGTGTCCGCACCGAAAAATCTGTTTGAAGGCTTCCAGATGCTTTTGCTCTTTCATTTTCTTCAGCATTTTGGGGAGCAGACATGGATTCGTACTTTCGGAAGGATAGACTCTCTTCTCTATCCGCTGTACGATGCTTCCGGTAAAGATGAGGCGCGCAGACTCATAAATGCGTTCATTGAGGAAATAAACGGTCACGGCATGAGCGAAAACCAGCCGTTTGCGCTTGGCGGAAGCGATGGAAACGGAAACGACCTCATCAATGACCTTTCATATATGTTTATTGATGAATACAAGAAAATAAAGCCGCCGTATGTTAAAATCCATATTATATGCACGAAAAAAACACCGGGGGATTTTCTTAAATCCGCGCTTGACGGCATCAGAAACGGCGCAAACAGCATCTGCTTTTTCGGTGATGATATACTAAAACGCTCTTTGCTCAGACTTGGCATAGATGAAAAAGATACGGTAGATTATCATATTGACGGCTGTTATGAATGCGGCGGCTACGGCGAGCTTACAAGTCCGGCAACGGGAAGAATAAGCATAGCAAAGGCGATAGAGCTTGCACTTAACGACGGAAAGGATACCTTTACGGGTTGTCAGCTCGGTCTTCCGGTTGAAAATACGCCGGAAACGTTTGAAGAGTTTTATGCTGAATTTTTAAGGCAGCTCGAATATATTGCAGAGTCGGCAAAAAAATATATCGGAGGAATGGAACAAAAGTATCCGCGCCTTCACGCAGGACCGTTCTTCACATCCACATTTGCGGAAAGCGTGGAAAAGGGTGTTGACATTTTTGCAGGATTTGGTGCAAAGTATAACAACACATCAATTTGCGGTATAGGGCTTGCTACTGCCATAGATTCGCTGATGGCTGTGAAAAAGCTTGTTTATGACGATAAGACTCTTTCGTTTGATGAGCTTTCAGAGCTTATGAGAAATAACTGGGCAGGAAGAGAAAATCTCAGGCTGACAGTCAAAAACAAATTCCCCAAATACGGAATGGGAGATGCAGCTGTCGATGCATACGCCGCAAAGCTTGTGGAAGAGCTTGCGGGAATGATAAATGCAGTTCCGAACGCAAAGGGCGGGGTTTATCGCCTCGGTCTTCATTCAATAACTGTTCGCTGGATAATGGGAAAAGCTCTCGGTGCAACACCGGACGGACGTCTTGCAGGTGAGAGTACATCGCTTAATACCGGAGCATCATTTGGTGCAGACCGCGAGGGTGCGCTCGGGCATATTCTCTCCGTGACGACACTTGATGCGACGTATGCACCAAACTCCGTAACGCTTGACCTTGACCTTCATTCATCGGCGGTAAAGGGCGAGAACGGACTTGAGGCGATGTATGCAACACTCTGTACTTATCTTGGCCGCGACGGTTTTTCGGTTCACTATAACGTGCTTGATACGGAAGCTCTTCGCGCGGCGCAGAAAAAACCGGAGGATTACCCTAATCTTCAGGTGCGCGTTTGCGGATGGAATTATCTTTTCGCAAATCTTGCACGCGAAGCGCAGGATGAATATATAATGCGTTCCGAGAGGGAGTGAGCGCATTGTCGGGAATCATAACAAATATAAAGCGTATGGCGGTGCACGACGGAAAGGGGCTCCGCACAACAATATTCTTTAAGGGTTGTCCGCTGCGGTGCATATGGTGTCACAACCCCGACACACTTGAGTTTGGCAAAGAACGCGCGTTTTTTGCAAGTAAATGTGCAGGATGTGGGATATGTATCGGAGTCTGTACAGGCAAAGCTATCGGAAAAGACGGAAGCTTCGACCGCAAAAAGTGTGTGATGTGCGAAAAATGCGCAGAATATTGCCCCGTTTCCGCTCGCGTTATTTACGGCGAGGAGTGGGAAGCCGAAGCTCTTGCGGATAAGGTGCTTTGCGACCGTGAGTTTTTTGAAAACAGCGGCGGAGGCGTGACTCTTTCGGGCGGAGAGTGTCTTTCTCAAATTGATTTTGCCGAGGAGCTTGCGCGTATTTTTCACAGTGAGGGGATAAGCGTTGATATTGACACCTGCGGGTTTGCGAATTTTGATGCATTCAAACGCATAATTCCGTACACGGACGAGTTTTTATATGATATAAAGGCGATTGATCCGGAAGTACATAAAGCGTGTACAGGGCAGGATAATGCCTTAATTCTTGAAAATCTGCGCCGACTTGATGAGCTTGGCTGTAAGATAGAAATCCGATATCCGTATGTGCCGGGAGTAAATTCCGGCGAGTGTGAAAAAATCGGAGATTTTATTTCGGGACTTAAAAACACAAGGAGGATTAAGGTTCTGGGATATCACAGCTTTGCAAGGTCAAAGTATAACGCAATGGAAAAAGAGGATACTTTGCCGGCGCATAACGCAACGTGCGAAGAGGTTCAGGGTGCGGTGGATATCCTTACCTCTTACGGGCTTGAGGCAATCAACGGAATGAAAGAATAAAAAAAGAGCAGTAAAAAACTCGGGAGAACACCCTCCAAAGCTTTTTACTGCTCTGTTCACAAAGACATAGATTATAAAATGAAAGGTTGAATTTTCATGGAAAGAGATATTGTTTTTTCGGGAGTGCATATAGGAGAACACTCCATTGATCCTGCAAACTTTATAAATGAGCTGCGTGAGCGCTGTGTAGAGCCGGGATATAATTTCGTGACGATACGAACAGGATATAACAACAACCGTCCGGTGATTGAGGATAAGTATTTTATCCAATGGGCAAAATATCTTGCGGAAAACAAGGTTTACTTTGTTTTTCTCTATACGATACAGCACGCACCCGACGGAAGAAAAACAACTCTCTCAAAAGAGATTGTGGCAAAAATGAAAGAAATTGCAGGAGAATACTTTCTCGGCGATATGATAGGTGAGACCGGCGCATCCCATGCCTGCAAGTGGGAGGGATATTACAATCAGGGCTTCGGTCCCGGAAAGGATCCGACAAAAATAACGACGGACTACCCGGATATGAAGGCAGCGGCAGAAGGGTATGTCCGCGCGATTTCCGAATATATGGCAATTGACCGCGAGCTTGATGTTCCGGGAACTCTTTCCGTAGAGCCGACGTGGCTGCACCGGTATAATGCCGAAGCCGGTGTTGATATGCCTATGCTCGAGCTTATGTACGGAAACCCGGAGGCGCTTATTTCATGCGTGCGTGGTGTTGCACGCGCAAACCGCTCAAAGCTCTGGGGAACATATATTGCCCATGAGTGGTACGGCGGTGTGCGCCACGAAGACACAATAAAGAGAAAGCGCCTTGAGCTTGGATATAAATATGCCTATCTTGCAGGATCAAATGCATTCTGTCTTGAGAGCGGGGATGAGGCGATAGAGTCTTACGGCGATGTATACGGCGCAGACTCGGAGATCTGCCGTGATTACACAAGAATGCAGAATTACATAGCGGATTATATACGAAATGATGTGCGCCCGAAGGGTGGACCTGAGGTGTCGGTTGCGTTTGTTTACGGAAAATATGACGGCTTCGGAGGCTGGGGCGGAAGCACGGTCTGGAACCAGTTCGGCAGGGAAGAGTGGCAGCACGGAAAGGCGGAACATTCGTGGCGGCTTTTGGACGAAATAGGAACAAAGCGAACATGGAACGACCTTGCAAACTTTGGTGAGAATGACCTTTCGGCATATCCCGCATACGGAACATATGACATTGTTCCCGTTGAAGCAGATATAGAAACGCTTTCAAAATACAAGTATCTTATCTTCCTCGGATGGAACTCAATGACCGATGAAACGATGGACAAGCTTATCGCGTATGTAGAAAACGGAGGGCGTCTGCTTATGAGTGCCGCACATCTTAATTGTGAAACAAAAAGAGGAGGGGATTTTATTCTTCCGGACAGCAAAAAGCTTCGCAAGCTTTTCGGGGCAGAGTTTACGGGGAAAACCTATAAATCAAATTTCGGCGTTAAGTTCACTTACCGTGCCCTCGATGAATCGGCAGTATATCCGGGAACGAAAAACTTTATTGTTGACCCGCTTTACAGCGCTGGAGGCGTTGAGTATGCGGAAATTGTACCCTGCGGTTGTTCTGTGACCGGCCGTCTTGCGGACACATTCTTAAACGTAGAACGCAATTTACCTGTTGTTATAGAAAACCGGATAGGGCGCGGTGTTGCGACGCTTGCGGCGAGCGTGAACTACCCCGGGCATCCGGCTTTTCTTCCGCTTTACCGTGCTCTTATGCGTGAGGTTATAACGATGAGTGCGCGCGAGTGTGAAATCAAGGTTCTCGGAAGCGACAGGCTTCGCTGGTCCGTGTATGAGGGAGGAAAGATATATCTCCTTAATACGGATTATGATATGCCGATTACCGTAAAGGTTATCCGGAGCGGGAAAGAAGAGGATATTTCTCTTGCACCTCTTGAACTTAAGTGTATTGTATAGTATTGTTGTATTTTAGGTGTATTATTGCGTGAAAAGTTGTATTAAATGGTATTATAATATAAATAATGTTTAATACAAGGAGAGATTAAAAATGGCAAGGCTTACGCATAAAACTTTGGTTGAATCCGGATATAAGGGATTCATCCAGCCGGATGCACCGGAGCGCGTGCTTCAGTTCGGAGAGGGTAATTTTCTCCGTGCATTTGTCGATTATTTTTTTGATGTGCTTAATGAAAAAGAAGGCTTTAACGGCAAAATCGCAATGGTTCAGCCGATTGAGCGCGGTCTTTGCGATATGATAAACGAGCAGGAGGGGCTTTACACCCTCTATCTCCGTGGCAGTGAAAACGGCGAGGCGGTAATGAAAAAGCGCGTAATCACAAGCGTTTCGCGTTGTATTGATCCGTACCGCGATTTTAATGTTTTTATGGACTGCGCAAAGAATCCGGATCTTAAATATATCGTATGCAACACTACAGAAGCAGGAATTGCTTATTCCGATGCGGATAAGTTTGATGATAAACCGGCAAAGAGCTTCCCTGCTAAGCTCACAAGATTTATGTATGACCGCTTTGTAGCTTTTGAGGGAAAGCCCGGTACAGGCTTTGTAATACTCAGCTGTGAGCTTATCGACAACAATGGCCGTGAGCTTCTCAATTGCGTTGAAAAATACATAAAGCTCTGGGGCCTTTCGGATGAGTTTTTAAAATGGATTCGTGAAGAAAACATCTTCTGTTCAACTCTCGTTGACCGTATCGTAACAGGTTATCCGAGAGCCGAGGCGGATAAATTCAACGCGGAGAACGGCTATGAGGACAACCTTTTAGACACCGGCGAGATTTTCGGCTTCTGGGTAATCGAAGGCCCGGAAAAGCTTGCGGAAATGCTTCCGTTTGCAAAGGCAGGGCTTCCTGTCCTTGTAACCGATGATCATACGCCGTACAAAAAGCGCAAGGTTCGCATCCTCAACGGCACACACACATCAATGACACCGGCATCAATGCTTGCAGGCGAGGAAATTGTGCGCGACTGTATGAAGGACAGCGTTATCGGTGCTTATGTAAACAAATTTATATATGAAGAGATTATTCCGATTCTTCCGCTTCCGGAGGCAGAGCTTCTTGAATTTGCCGGCGCAGTTGCCGATCGCTTTAAGAATCCGTACATTGACCACAGACTGACCGATATTTCCCTTAACTCTATCTCAAAATGGCGTGCAAGGGTTATGCCCTCGCTTCTTGAGTATACCGAAAAGTTCGGTCGTTTGCCCTCGCTTCTCTCGTTCTCGCTTGCGGCGCTTCTGCGCTTTTATAAAGGTGAAGAGCGCGACGGCGAGTTTTACGGCAAGGGTGAAAAGGAATATCTCATCCGTGATGATAAGGATGTCTGCCGCTACTTTGCAAGCCTTCCGTGGGAAGATACTGTGCTTGCTGTAAAGACAGCTCTTGCAAATGCTGATATGTGGGGACGTGACCTCAATGAGATCGATGGTCTTGCAGAAAAGGTGTGCGCCTACATCAACGCCATTGATGAGGTCGGCGCGAAAGCTGTTATGGAGAGCCTTATATGAAATATGTAAGAATAAGTGCGGCGGATAACGTTGGCGTTGCGCTGTGCGATATAAAAAGCGGAGAGGTGTGCGACGGAGTAAAGCTTTCAAACGATATTCCGCGCGGGCATAAATTTTCGCTCTGCAACATCAAAAGCGGGCAGAACGTTATAAAATACGCATCTCCCATCGGTCACGCGGCGTGTGATATCGCGGCGGGCGAGCACGTTCACACCCATAACGTA
>SVLF01000088.1 GCA_015068085.1 Oscillospiraceae bacterium | reverse complement strand
TAGTTTATAAGGTTTATATCGGGATATGCTTTATCAGTTATCACGCATATTCTGCCTGCTGTTGCAAGCTTTAATGTCATCTGTCCTTTTGCAACTGCACCCGATGCAAATACCTCCATAACCGTATCTGTTGTTCCGCAGATAACAGGCGTACCTGCTCTGAGTCCGGTAAGCGTTGCAGCTTCTTTCGTTATACTTCCGACCGCATCTGTTGGCTTTACAACTCTCGGCATCATATCGGTTGAGATACCAAGCACGCCGCAAAGCGTTTTGCCCCACTGCATTGTGTTTATATCAAACATCATAGAGCCTTCGGCTTCGATATAATCGGTTACATAATCACCTGTAAGTTGGTGGCGTACATAATCCTTTGCAAACAGAATTTTGCGTACTTTCGCCCAGTTTTCGGGCTCGTTATTCTTTATCCACAAAAGCTCCGGCAATGACCATATGGTATCAGGTTTATGAAGAACTTGTTTTTCTATTACCTCTCCGAAGTTTTCTTTTAAATAATTTACCTCATTAATACTTCTTGTATCTGTCCAGTAAATTGCCGGACGGATGACGTTGAAGTCTTCATCCATAATCACGGCGGTATGCGTTGCAGCATCAAGGGAGATGCACGCAATGTCCGCGGCATTTATCCCGCTCTTTCGGAGAACATTTGAGATATTCTTGCACGTTGCCTTCACCCAGTCATCAGGGTTTTGCTCGGCATATCCGGGCTTTGGATAATGCGTAGGATATTCGGTTGTACTTGTGGCAACAATCTCTCCATTCTCACAAAGAAGCGTTGCCTTAGACGCCCCGCCGCCGAAATCTATTCCAAGTAAGTATTTCATGTTATTCCTCAAACAAACCTTTAGAGATTTCTTCACTCGCGCAGAATTTTACGTTGCCGCACATTTTAAGAAGACTTGCAGGAATTTCTGCCTGTACATCATCGAAGAGTACGTGCTTCACAATTCCGTGCTGCCATGGTCTGTTGAGAGCTATATATACTTTTCTCGAAGCAAGTATCTGCTTCATACCGACTGTAATGCACCACTCAGGCATACCGCGAAGGTCTCCGCGCTGATATCCGTATGCATTGATCGTCTTCGTCTCTCTTGAAATAGGCAGAATTCTCGTTCCGAGAGCTGCAAACTCTTCAGCAGACATTTTTGTGTCCGGTTCCGGAGGCTCATTGAATGCTATATGTCCGTTTATACCGAGACCACCGAGGCAAAGATCCACACCGCCAAGGCTTTCTATCATAGCATCAAGCTCCGCTTCCTTTCCGGGTTCCGGGAAAATCCTCTGACTTTCCGGCATAAGGAGCTTTTCATCCACACGCGAATAAAATTCACTGTTCATACGGTAATGGAAGCTCATCGGATTATTGTAATCAATTGTTTTTTCAGGTGTAAGAAGATATTCATCCATATTGAAAAAATAAACATCACGAAGTGAAACCTGAAGCTGATTTACAAGCCTTGCAAGAATCGGATATTGCTCGGTCGGTCCTACAGGTACGATCATAACCGTTTTCCTGCCGGCTTTGTTGTTTTCCATTATCTCTCTGAGCATTTCAAGCGCCATATCAAAATAGACGTCCCATTCGCTCTTTACGGTTTTAAAAACGATATTGTCAAGCATTCTTTCCATTTTCATATCATTCCTTTACAGAACTTTTCCGTTTTTTATAACTGCACGAATTTCAAGATCTTCTCCAAATACGCACAAATCTGCAAGCTTTCCGCGGTGCAAGCTTCCCCGATCGCTCATCCCGAGAATTCTCGCCGGAGTTGATGTCATCATCCTGACCGCATCACACACTGAAAAGCCAAACAACTTAACACCTTGATGAAGCATCATTGCAGAGGTTGCAACGCTTCCCGCAAATCGGGTTCTGTCCGGAAGCTTTGCAACGCCATCCTCAATAATAACAAGGTTTTCGGGGATTTTTTCACCGAGATAGCTGATTTTCTCGTCAGTACCTGCAGGCCGGAGCGCATCCGAAACCATACACACCTTATCGGTTCCTTTTATTTTTACAGCAAGCCTAAATGCATCAGCTGCAACGTGCTTTCCGTCTGCAATAAGCTCTACGGTTACATCGTCATTGAGATATGCCGCTTCCACTATACCGGCTTTAACCTGTTGTCCGACCTTTCTCACGCCCGGGGTTACATTGTATAAATGCGTTATATGAGAAAAGCCGTTATCGAAAGCCTTCAAGGCAACTTCACTTGTCGCATCGCTATGTCCGACGGACAGATGTATCCCATTGTCGCACATTTTTTTTGCAAAAAACTCCATATTGTCAAGCTCGGGTGCCGCGGTTATTCTCTTTATGATTCCGCGCCCGTGCGTAAGCAATAATTCGCATTCCTCAGTTGTGGGACTGTGAAGATACTTCTCGTTATGTGCACCTTTCATCGCTACCGACAAATACGGCCCTTCAAGATGTATGCCGTAAAAATTCGGGCAAGCAGACATACATTTGCGATAAACATCACAAAGCTTTATGATATCACTGAAATCCGAAGAAACGGCTGTCGGAACCATAGTTGTTGTTCCGTTTTTCAGATGTACTTCCGAAATTGCTTTAAAGGCAGCTTCCGTACAATCCATAAAGTCTGCTCCTCCACCACCGTGAAGATGGATATCAATAAATCCCGGAGAAACATACGCACCCTGCGCATCGTAAACTTCACATTTTTCCGGAAGCTCTCCCGAATAATCGGTATCACATATCAGATTATTGTGGATGAGTATATGGCTTCTGCGAATGCAGTTTTCAAAAACGACATTCGCATTTTCTATAAGTAAGTATTTCATATTACGCATTAAGCCACTTGTGGTCTTCGTCAGTTGTCATAAAGAAACCGCGATTCTTACCTGCCATTATCCAGAGCATATAGTTTCTGTAGCCGGGAGCCGAGTGGAACGGGTGATATCCGCGCGGAATCTCTACGAAATCTCCGGACTTGACCGTGTAAGTTTCGTCAATATCACCTTCCATTGTGTATACCTTCTGAATTCCGAAGCCCTGCGGCTTATCAAATTCATAGTAATAAATCTCTTCTGTGTTTGCCTCAGTCGGCATATTGGAGTCATCGTGCTTATGCGGAGGATAGCTTGACCACTGACCGCCCTCTATCCAACACTCACCGATATATATCTTATCTGCCTCCACTCTCTCATCAAGAACAAACATTGCGTGTCTCTGCCAGCCGGGTTTGCCAAGCTCTTTGGCGATAACATCCTCAGGCTTTATAAGTACCGGCTTGCGGTCGTTCCATGACGGGCATTTACTTACTGCGATTGAAACTTCACCGACACCCGTTATTGTGAATTCCATGTTTCTGGGAATATATACACAAGTTGCATTGCCGGCAAAAACGTTTTCTCTTTCGCCAATGTTTTCATACTTGAAATCTTCACCCTCAACCGTGCACTTTCCACTGAGGATGACAAGAGCAAATTCTTTATCAGTTTCGCAATATGTTTTGGTCTGACCGTCACAAAGCTTGACCATATCTATTTCAACATTCCGGCAAGAGCTGTTCTCCTTTGTGATAATTTCAGACTTACCGAACTTTTTAGTCCAGGTTCTTTTTAAATTCATCGTAACCTCGCTCCTTTAAAAATTCTATAGTTTCCGAAAACGTCGGAACGCCTTCGCGTGCGCCGAGTTTTGTGCATTTAAGAGCGGATACCGCACTTGAGAAAATGCAGGCTTTATAAAAGTCATATCCGCGACATACTGCAAACGCAAACGCACCGTGAAAAACATCACCCGAGCCGTTTGAGTCAACCGCATTCACGGGAAATGCGGGGTATTTTTTCAGCGTTTCACCGTCGTATATAATACCACCATTCTTCCCCTGCGTTATTACAACAACCTCAGGGGTGTACTTTACATAAAGCTCTTTTGCTGCAGCTTCTGCCGTTTTACGTCCGGTAAATCCGAGCGCGAACTCTTCCGACGGAATAAGGATATCAGAAAGCGGAATAAGCTTTTCTATTCCGTCATACAAGCCTCCGGCATCGTATAGTACCTTCGTACCGTTTTTCCTTGCCGTTTCAGCACCGACAATTGCCGCGTCAAGCTCGTTGCCGTCAACCATTAGTATATCGGCATCAGATATTGCTTCCTTCTGTTCATCAGAAAGCGTAAGCTTCGGCACGTTGCCTCTGTCAAAAACACAGGTTCTTGTCGCCGTGTTTTCCGCAAGCCATATATATGATGAGAATGAGCGGTAACCTGCTTTCGTTTCCGCAAGGCTTGTTGATACGCCGTATCGCTCAAAGTCAGCAAGAAGAAACCTTCCTGCGGCATCGTCCGATACATTCCCGATATATGCCGTGCTCTCGCCAAGCTTTGATGCGGCAACGAGCCCCGTTGCACACGGACCGCCACCGCTTGCCTTTACCCCGTTTGCGCGCAGCTTTGTATCCTCGGTGGGATATGTTGGTACGGTTATGAGCGTATCATATACATTGGCTCCTATTCCGACTATACTTTGTTTCATATCGCTTTACCGTATGCACCGGTAAGCTTTATCTTATCAAGCGCAAGCTTTTTCACGCTTTCTATCGGATGCTTCATAAAAAGGTCAACGGCAAGGCTTCTGTTCGGGTCTGAAAGAGTTTCTTTTGTACCTTCGGCAAACGCGCAGCACACATCCGTACCGATATTCATTTTTCTGACGCCTGCTTCAATCGCAGCCTTAACCTGATCATCCGGAATACCCGAGCCGCCATGAAGAACAAGCGGAATTCCGCCGGTTGCTTCTCTTATTGCTTTTACCCTCTCGATATCGAGATTGGGTTTTTTCTTATAA
This sequence comes from Oscillospiraceae bacterium, assembly GCA_015068085.1. GTDB lineage: Bacteria > Bacillota > Clostridia > Oscillospirales > JAAYXM01 > SIG480. The sequence continues at coordinate 6,497 of SVLF01000088.1, read as the reverse complement.
TGTCCGTGTGCATTGCCGATAAGCACCGCAAGACAGCAAACACCTGTTTGTTTTACAAACTCTGCCGCCTCTGCAGGATCGGTATATTCTTCCATAACGTCATCGTTTACACTGCCGACGTGGCCAAGCTCTCCCTCAACAGAAACGCCGACTGAACTGCATATTTCAATTATATGTTTTGTGTTTTTTACGTTTTCTTCAAATGGATGCACCGAACCGTCATACATAATACCGGTAGCACCCCAGCGCAGCGCCTTCATAACCTCTGTTTCAACTGCGCCGTGGTCGAGGTGGAAGCATACCGGAACACTTGCTTTGTGTGCCGCTGCGACGCAAGCCGGCGACAGATAATATCCGACCTCCTGATTCATAAGTCTCGGATATACCTGAATGATTACGGGAGCTTTTGCTTCTTCTGCCGCAGCCATTATACCCATAACGGTTTCTGTATTATATACATTGAATGCAGGAATCGCGAAGTTTCCTTTTTCCGCAATGTCAATAATCTCTTTTAATCCTACAAGCATCGAAGTACTGCCTCCTCAATTGTAATAAGCTCTGTATCCTCCGGCTTCACGGAAAGAAGCTGATTGTATTCCGAAACGTCTGCCGTTACAAGGATTTTAGCATTCGCGTTCTTTGCATTAGTCCAGCGGCGACGTGCAACCTCTGACATTACCTCCGGCATATACTCATTCATAATGAGGTTTCCGGCAAGAACAGTGTCTTTTCCGTTGAGAAGCATCTCACGTACCTCACCGCACGCGGAGAGGATTTCTCGCATCGGTGCGATTTCATCGAGATCGCGCGAAAGAATTGCGCTGTCCTGCGGAGTGAATGCAAGGTCTGTTTTCTTTACACCAAGCTTCCCGTTCTTTATAAGCTCTGAAACGAAAGCTGTGAATGTAACAACCTCAGCACTAAGATTTATTCCCCATTCCTTATATTCACGGAGCATAACCTTTGCATCTGCAGGATTGTAGCAGATAACTTTTTTGTACTTTGAAAGCGTTTTTGCGCAAGACTCCATAACGGATTTTGTCTCTGCCGCTGCACCTATCATAAAGTCAAGTGAGTATCCGCTGTTCGGCTCATCGGCAAGGACGGTGAACGAAACATCAGCTTTCTTTAAAAGCTCGATTGCGTTTTCACAGCCACCCTTTACTCTTGCGAACTCACCAAGGAAAAGGAGCGTGTCGCTTTCCGGCATTGTGGAAACCTTAACTGCTTCGCCAAAGATATTTCCTTTTTCAATTACGTTTGATACCATTGTCATTATGTATTCCGGAAGCTTTCCGTCAAGAGCCGCACCGAGGCGTGCTTCCTTTGTGAACATTACCGGATCCCAACCGGTAACGCAGTCTGTCATACATCCACCGCAAAGTGAGCATTCGTAAACATTATTGATTATATCATCCGAATATTCAATAGCATCTCTCATTACAAGTGAAAGTCCCAAAGCTCTTGCTCTTGCTGTATTTCTTTCCAATCCCGTTGCATTGCCTATAGGACATATATGGTGGCACATCCAACAAAAACGGCATGAATCTATATGTTCTTTTGATTTCTGAGTAAATTGCATTTTTCTGCCCTCCTTACAGACCGAGCTTGTACGGATTCATAATTCCGTTCGGGTCAAGCTGTTTCTTTATTCCTTCAAACACCTGCATTGCAGGGCCGTATTGCTCCTTCATGAGTCTGCCGAGCTTTATGCCGACACCGTGGTGGTCGTTTACTACACCGCCGTTTGCAAGAGCTGTTCTTACACCGCAGTTCCAGATTTCCTGATGGAGTCTGAACGCCTCGTGCGGATCCTGCGGAACGTCCTTACCGTCAACGATAAAACGGTCGTAAATCATGCAGCCCCACTCATACCAATGCGAGAAGTGGGCGATGAATTTTGCCTGTGGGAAGTTGGTTTCAATAGCCTTTTTCATTTCCCAGTATATCTTCTCAATCTTGTCATATGGTGCGATGGTGTCCATAGTACCAAAGCACTGCGGAATATCCATCATATGTCCGGGGTAGAAGAAGGTTATCTTTTCCTTCCACCATTTTTCGCCGTATTCGAAACCTAAGTCCTCTGCGCCGTATTTTCCGAAAGTTTCAAGAAGAATCTTCATTTCAAGGTCCGTAATTTCCTTGACACCTTCAATTGCGATGTTCATAAATGCGCCCTTTTTCTCAACTCCGACAATCTTTTTAATAAGCGTTGCTGTCTCTGCCTCATCGTAAAGACGCATAACGGAGGGCTTGAACTTCTGCAGAAGCTCACGGCCTGCGTTGAATGCATCGGTCATATTGTGAAAAAGGAAGCCTCTGAACTGGCGGGACTCAGGCTGCTCGTAAATTCGCATCTGCGCCTTTGTCATAACACCAAGCGTTCCCTCGGAGCCGATGAATATCTGGTTGAGATCCGGTCCTGCCGCATGCTTCGGTGCAGGAGAGGTTTCAATTATATCGCCGTTCGGAAGAACAACCTCCATCTGAAGCACCATATCGTCTATCTTTCCATACTTTGTGGAGGATACGCCGATACCGCGGTGAGCGAGAAAGCCGCCGACGGTTGAGCAAGTGAGGGAAGACGGATAGTGCATTGTTGCATATCCGCGCTCATTGGCCGCCCATTCGATGTGCTTGTATATCGAGCCTGTGCCGCATTCTATGTACATTCCCTGTTCGTTTACGTCATATATCTTATTCATTCTCTTGGTGTCTAAAACAATACCACCACAGACAGGAATAGCACCACCTTGCGTTCCACCACCTGCACCCCATGTAGTTACGGGGATCTTATAATAATTTGCTATCTTTAATACTGCAGAAACTTCCTTTGCATCCTTCGGTGCTACGATAAAGTCTCCCTCCGGCATACGCAATCCTCTGTCTGCCCACATTCGGGATAACCAGAAATAGTCTACGCTGTGCGTAAGCTTGTCAATCGTTCTTGTTGAGCAGTTCGCTTTGCCTACTGCATCTTCAAGCTCTGTCGCGATTACGTCAAATAAAAAGTCTGTCATCAAAAACCACCTTACCTCTTTTATTTTCTAAACTTATTCTATCAAAAACCACTTGACATTTACAATATAACAATTTAGAATAAAAATATAATATTTTATCATAAGAGGTCGGATTATTATGAACGCCAAGCTTATTGTTGTAGTTCCCGTAACTCGCACAAAATTCGTTTTGGAAAATTTTATAGGCTCCGATGATATTTTTGCACTTGTCAAAAGCGGAAGCTTTTATGCAGAAAAAGACGGCGAAAGTTTTACGATACAGGCAAACGAGGGAATGCTTTTCAAAAAAGATACACTCTACCACCGCCGTGTTATCAATCCTGTTGAGATGTTTTTATTCAGATACTCCGGTAATGAGCACTTATTCGACACCGATCATGTTGTTTTTAAAGATACCGATCGCATTTTATCAACGATAAATTTACTTGACACATTTGATTCGGAAATCTATGAAAACAGCTTTGAATACAAACATCACTTATTTGAAGACATAGTTTTACAATATCTCGCAGAAAACAAAGCTACGCACAGTCCGGATGCTTTGATAGAAAAAGCCGCAACCAAAATCAGAAACAATTTTCATCTGAAAATAAATCTTTCTGAAATTGCCGCGGAAAACGGACTATCTTATGTACAATTTTCTCGGCGATTCAAAGCTGCAACCGGTCTGTCACCATCAGATTACATCACTTCCCTGCGGATAGATAAATCGAAGCATCTTCTTGCCAATACCAAACTTAAAATCAACGAGATATCATCTGTATGCGGGTTTGAGAACGAATACTATTTCAGTAATTTTTTCAAAAAACATACAAAGCTTTCTCCATCCGCGTTCCGTTCGTCTTTGATTTAACTTTCAGGCTTCATCACCGGATAAAGCTGAATCAATGGTTTACCATTATTACACATCTGCAGTTTTTTTCAAATCATCCAACAAGAATTTATAAACTTTTCAATTAGCCATCACCCCACCATCTTCACCGGCCATCCGAAGCCTTCTTCGTCTGTTATTACCACGTTGTTTGCACCTGCGTTGCAGTGGATGACGAGAAGGCTTCCGTTGTCTTTACGTCCGGCTACTATGCCGATGTTTATCAAACCCCTTTGAAGGCTATTCTTCAAAGGGGTTTGATACATCGTCATTATTCAGGCAACAAATAATTTGCCGCAAGAGAATACTATTTACTAAAAGAAGGTGGTACCGTTTCATTATTCGCAAAAGCATTAGGTCCGGGATCAGACATTGAAAAATACATGCGAGCAGCTTTAGTGGTTCCGAAATCTCTGTTGGAGCCGCTATTTTGTACTTTATTAAAGGCATCACGGAACATTTGATTGTGTGCTTCTTCACGGTTTAAGAGAAAATCTATGGTTTCTCTCACTTTTTTATCATCAATCTGGCGATATAAATATTCATATACTACCTTTGCACGCTGCTCGGATGCGATGTTACTGAGAAGGTCAGCACACAAATCCCCTGTTACTGTGACATAATCTCCTGTCCATGAGTAGCCTGACGAATTTATAAGACCGGGATTGAGTCCTAAAAGGACATGAGATTGTACTTCTCCTGCTTGCACCTGAGCTACGTCCACATCATGTCCGTTGAGTAAATTGATGGTTTGCGCAACCATCTCCATATGCCCGAGTTCTTCAGCAGCTATATCCAGGAACAAATCTTTGATTTCGGGATCCTTTATGCGAAAGCTCTGTGACATATATTGCATAGCTGCTTTCAGTTCACCATTTCCTCCACCGAGTTGTTCCTGAAGCAGTACGGCATACTGTGGATTTGGTCTTTCAACTTCTACCGGATGAAAAAGCATTTTTTCGTGTTTAAACATATTATCCTCTCCAATTGCAATATTCTATCTTTATTTTTTACAATTCAAGGTATATTATTCACAAAAGCCGCCTTTTCTTTGGTTTCTGCACATCATATTTTGATGTAATATTTCTAAAATCATTGACTTTTTTAATTATCATAGTATATAATATAATTGTTATCAAATGATAGGTGGTACTTACTTTGAAAGATTTGATTAAAAACATAAGAAATTTGGTTAATATGAATCAGGAGCAATTTGCAGAGTGTTTGGGAACTACTGCGCTCTCTATTAATCGTTGGGAGAACGGAAAGACAGAACCGAATAAAATGGCTCAAAAGCAACTATATCAATTCTGTAAAAACAACAGCATTGATTTAGCTAAAATGATAATAGATTCAAAAACATATGAGAATACTGATAATAAGTTAATTCTATATCACGGCTCTAAAAAAGGTATTGTCGGAGACATTGCACCTATCAGTCGTAGTGAATGCGATTTTGGCCAGGGTTTTTATATGGGAACAAGTACATTGCAGCCTCTCACTTTGGTATGTGCAGAAGATAAACCCAAGTTTTATACAGTAGAACTTGACTTGACCGGACTTAAAGTTCTCAATGTTGAAATCGGTCTTGAATGGGCACTTTTGATTGCATACTATCGCAAGGAAATGGAATCAGCTATTGGTACAGAAATTTACGAGAAGTATGCTAATTTTGCAAACGGGTACGATATCGTTGTCGGATATATTGCAAACGACCGTATGTATACCGAACTTTCACGTTTCTTTAATAAAACTTTGACAGATACAGCGTTAATTCATTGTTTATCTGCGCTTGACCTTGGAATGCAATATGTTGCAATTACAGAAAAGGCATGCAAACAAATCAAGGTGTTAAAAGAAGAAAGTTTATCTCAGCTTGAACTCGCGATTCTCCGTGATATGAGTGTAGAACGCAGAAAAGAAGGAATTGCTCTTGCTGATGAAATTGAAGTAAAATATCGCCGTGAAGGAAAGTTCTTTGATGAGATTTTGGGAGGAAAATGATTATGAATAAATCCTTACAATTAACTCTTTGTGATACTCAAGGTAAGTTATTTGAGCTATCCGGCGAACGAGGTTATGATAGCGAGACATTTATTAAGTCATTTATGACAACTGCTATTTCAAAGGATATGGACAAGGATTTCCATCATGTTCAATGGGCAGGCAAAGAATATATTATGTCTCGTATGGAAGAGGAAAATGCTAATTCAATAAGCAATAATGGAATTGTTTTTGATAACGAAACATTGTACTGGACCGGTTATATTTATAGATACTGGAATATATATACAGGCGAATCAAGTAAAGACATTTACAAACAAGCCCCGGCTAAGATCATGCAAACAGTTTATTTGATGTATCATACTATGAGTCCTGAACTTGCAATAGACAGATTAAAAGAGTCTTACAATAAGAAAAAGTGATTTGAGCTTTTCTTTGTTTCAAAATACCATTCGCTATATAAGAATAATTATCTATTTCACCCAATAGCTCTAACATAATACCCGAAGCCTTCTTCGTCTGTTATTACCACGTTGTTTGCACCTGCGTTGCAGTGGATGACGAGAAGGCTTCCGTTGTCTTTACGTCCGGCTACTATGCCG
>SVLF01000087.1 GCA_015068085.1 Oscillospiraceae bacterium | reverse complement strand
AACACATACCTCACGGCAGTTTATGACAAGATAGGTGATGCGGCAGGGCAGACAGTTGAGTTTTACAACCAGGATGGTACATTTTTGGATTCTGCAACAGCAGAATATGTTAATACACTTACAACAATTCCAACGGTATCGCTTCTTGGTCATACATTTGAAATGTGGCAGTATATAAACAAGAACGGCGAGGCTGAAGAATTTACACCGACATCTGAGCTTTATGAAGCTGTAACGAGAGTTGTTGCGAAGCAGAATCCGAAGACAGTAACCATCACTTTTGCAGACGGAACAAACGGCGTAGAAACAGTCGCATCAAAGGCTGCAGCAGCAAAGGAATATGAATACGGTGCACTGGTAAATGCAGAAGAATTCTATGATATACCAACAAACAGCACTGCATGCTGGTATCGTAATGAGCTTATGACACGTACGGCTGCAAAATATGCGTTCTATGCATGGGCAGATATGGAAGTCAGACCTGAGTTTGTAAGCTCAATACCTACGGAGTTCAGAACTCCTAAGATTATTCTTGATACGAAGACTATGGACGGCGCATATATGATAGAGTATGATGTATACAGTAAGAACCTCTACGAAATTGTGGAAGCAGGCATACTCTTCAGCAATATTGAAGATGTAACTCTCCGGACGTTTGCAAGTGGTGAAAAGTTTACCTCTCAGAATAACAAAATTCACGGACAGTTTGCTGCAAAGCCGAGTGAAGAATGGACTAATGTTCGCGGATATATCATCTACAGAGAGCTTGAAAACGACAATCTTGGAATAGTTTACTCGGATGATGGCGCTGTTTTAAATTAAAAAATGAATATTTACCCAATGTGGGTAATAAGAACTGTCCCCCCCGAAAAAATGTAAAACTCCGTCAGACGGAGTTTTATCAGTTGATATACTGCAACTGTGAAGGCGAATCGATTTTTCTAGGAGAAAAATAAAGTCCCCGTATTTCCTACGGGAGAAAACAGAAAAGGAATATATCTATGTATGACTTGATTATAAAACATGGTACTATAATTGACGGAACCGGGTCTCCGGCGTATCACTGTGACATAGCAATATCAAACGGAAAAATTGATAGAATTGAAAGAAATATTTCAGATGAAAGTAAGGAATTTATTGATGCACGTGGGTTGACTGTAACACCGGGATTTATAGATTCTCATAGTCACAGCGATAATGCTATACTCAAGTATCCTGATATGACAGAGAAGATAGAACAGGGCATAACCACGTCAATAGCTGGGCAGTGTGGTAATTCTGTTGCGCCCCAAAATATCAATGAAAATATGGATGAGTATATAGATGGCATTGGCAATATGTCAAGTGTTTTGAAGACTTTTAGCAGCTTTGTAAATGCGGCAAAGAATATCCCCCTTGGTTCAAATAATATGTGTTTTGTGGGACATGGTGCTATAAGAAGAACCGTTATGGGAATGCGCCAGGAACAACCGGCAAGCGAAGAACTTGAGAAAATGAAATTGCTTCTTCGTGATGCTATGGAACACGGTGCACTAGGTATTTCTTTTGGTCTTATATATCCACCAAGCAGCTACGCCGACACAGATGAATTAATAGAACTTGCAAAAGTGGTAAAGGAATATGAAGGATTAGTTGTGGCACATATCAGAAATGAATCAAATATGCTTGTTAAAGCGACTAATGAATTTATAAATGTAATAAGACAATCAGGTGTAAGAGGAGTGATTTCACACCATAAGGCGTGCGGATCACACGAAAACTGGGGTAAGGTAACTCATACACTCAGACTTATTGATGAGGCAAACGCAGAAGGAATAGAGGTGTACCTTGATGTATATCCGTATGTAGCTACACATACTTCAGCCGCTGTAACTTTTGTGCCGGATTCTGGCAATGATTTAATGAAAAGACTTGAAAATCCTGAGGAGCGCGCAAAAATAAAAGAATGGAATAAAACAATGTGGTGGGGAAACGACTACTCGTGGGTGCAGGTTGCAAAGTGCGCAGGTTATCCTGAGTATGAGGGAATGTTTGTTCCTGAAATTGCTAAAATTCATGGTAAGGATGAATGTGATACTATACTTGATATGATTTATAAAAGTAATAATCAATGCAGTTGCTGTTACTTTTCTATGTGTGACGAAGATGTGCAAGCTGTTATGGCACATCCAAGAGCAATGATATGCACAGATGCAAGTGTTGCAAAGGGACAAAAAAGCTTTCATCCTCGTTTAAAAGGCTCGTTCCCAAGAGTCCTTGGAAGATATGTGAGGGAGAAAAAGGTTGTGTCGCTTCCTGAAATGATACGCAAGATGACATCAATGCCTGCCCGTGTATACGGATTAAATACCAAAGGTCTTATATGGGAAGGCATGGATGCAGATATATGTATTTTTGATGCAGAAAAAATAATTGACAGATCTGATTTTATTGATTGCATCAAACGTGCCGAAGGACTAAACTATGTTGTGCTTGGCGGTGAGATTGTGGTGAAAGACGCGGTACATAATGGAAAAAAAAGAGGTAGATTAATTTTAAAAAAACGTTAAAAGTTAGGAGTATAAAATGAATTTATTAAAAGCGATGTTTAATAAAACCTTTTTTCCTGAAAAGACGTTTTGGAAAATGATATTAAGTTTTTCTATACCTATAGCAATGCAAAATATGTCAACTGCCATACTTGGAATAATTGATGTATCTGTTATAAGTTACATGGGAGAAACTGCTGTTGCGGCAGTTTCGCTTGCAAATCAGCTTTTCTATATAGTGAGCCTTATAACATTTGGTATTACAAGTGGGGCTTCGGTATATCTTTCAAGAAATTATGGTGAGAGAAACCATGAAGCAATGAGAAAAACATTCAGCATCACATTGATTTTTTCGCTTTGCATTAACCTTCTTGTTATGTTGTTTTGCTTGTTCTTTCCCTACAAATCGCTTGGTTTTTTTACCAATGATTCCCAGACTATAAAGGATGGTGCGATGTATCTTATTATAATCACACCTACTTTTCTTTTGTATAGCTTATCAAGCTCATATGTAGCATTTTTCCGTTCTGTAAAACAGCCTAAAATACCTATGATAGCAACTATGGTATCGCTTGGTATAAAGACAGCATTAAACTTTATTCTCATATACGGAGTTGGTTTTATCCCGGCAATGGGTGTTGCCGGGGCGGCAATTTCAACACTTATATCAAAACTTGTTGAAACTGTCATATTCCTTATCTGTATAGCAAGATATGAAGATAAGGAATACGTATTTAAACTTTCTGATATAAAATTCGTTAAGCCTAAGGCGATAGGCGATTTTGTACATAAAACTTATGCAGTTATATTAAACGAAAGTTTGTGGGGATTTGGTATATCAGCATTTAATGCAATATTCGGGCGTATGGGTAACGATGTTGTAAGCGCGGTAAGTATAGCACGTCAGCTTGAAAACCTTGGCAATTCATTTTTCTATGGCGTGGCAATTGGTGCTTGTGTTACTATAAGCTGCAGTATAGGCGAGAAAAAGATAGAAGAGGCAAAGGAATTGGCCCGAAAATACGCCTTGGCGGGTTTTTATGTAGGTTTTGGAGTTATGATGCTTATGCTTGCGATAGATATCCCGTATGTTAAATTCTTCTTCTCAGGCTTGGAACCTGAAACCCAGTCGCTTACTATATGGCTTATAGCTATATATGCATTTTATATGCCATTCCGCGCACTTGCAAGTACTCTTATAATGGGGGTACTCAGAGCAGGCGGAAACAGTAATAAGGCTATGCTTTATGATGTGGTTCCTGTGTATGCATGGTCGCTGTTGCTTGGGTTTATACTTGGCATAAAACTAAAATGTTCTATCATAACAGTGCTTACAGTTATGTTGTTTAAGAGGTTTATAAAATCTGTAATTGCACTTAAGAGCGTTGCTGGTGGAAGGTGGATAAATTACAATGATATAGTGGACTAACCTTTTGCGGACTAATTAGCTTTGTTGGATATAGAGAGACGAAAGCATATCGCCTGAACGAAGTGAATATATAGTCAAAAATATGTATAATTCTCAGTATTAACTTAGTATGAACTATAAGTTTGATATACAAGGGATAAAAATTATAAACCCTTTGATGAAGAAAATTCCCAAAAGGAGAGATAATATGCCTCGGAAACTTTTATCTGTATTACTTGCGGTTTGTATGATTGCAGGAATGCTCCCGACCTTTGCCACAGCAGCAGTAGGGGATAGCTATACCTATCATTTCAATCCGACAGAAGAAGATACGTCAACAGCGTATAATGCAACTTCTCATTCTTATGAAACAACTGTAAAGAATACCGCAGAAGAAAGCGTCTATGCGCCGTGGGCATATGTGAAAAAATATAATACTACCGGTGGATATCCAAAGCCTGATAAATTAAAGGTACCTGCTATGGAAGTGCGTGGTAAAGAGAACTGGTGGCTTGCGCTGAAAATACAGGTTCCTGAGTCGGGCGTATATGATGCAAAGCTTTTATATACAACATATAAAGCTAACGGTGGCATAAATATATATCTTCTTCCGGGAACTGCGGAACTTCCGGCAGGTGCCTGTGATTTTTCTGAAAGCTATGCTGACTATCAACTAAATACAGATGTTGTTTCTCTGTATGCTTCGTCTGCTAAAGGTAACCAGTCTGCCGAAATAACTACGAAGAAGGATATAACTGCTTCTAAAGATGGCGCGGAGTTCTATCTCGTATTTCAGGCAGTTAAGTCATCTAAAGAATATGGCAGCAGTTCCGATGCCTATTACGCATTTCTTGAAAGTCTCACACTCACCAAAACCGCAGAGGTCGGCATCGGCACACAGTACACCGTGACCTATGATGCAAACGGCGGCTCGGTGGAAATTCCGAGTGAAATGGTTGGTGAGGGGAACTCTGCTATACTCCCTGCACCTGTACGCGACGGATATGATTTTTACGGCTGGAGCGATGAAAAAGAAACCTATGCCGCAGGAGAAAGCTATATCGTTAAAAATGACGTTACACTTACGGCACTTTGGACGAAGAAAAGTGAAGTGAGTCCGAATTATACACTTGTTTATAACTTTAACCCGGAGAAAACAAATGGCGTTTCTCTGAAAAACATCACTTACGATACTTCCTATGGTATGTGGAAGTGGTCGGATCAGACGACCTCCGGTATAAAGGCAGTAACTGACAGTGATATAGGCACAGGAATCGAAGCTGTGCTGAAGTATTCGGAAAATGAATGGCTCGCTTTGGAAATATATATACCTGCTGCCGGCACGTATAAGTCTTCTCTCGGATATGGAAAGAGCAATTCCGGCGGAGGTTACAGCGATGTATATTTGTTTAAGCCCGGAACAGAGGTTTCATCACAGTCCTTCACCGCGGAGAATAAGCTCAATGCTCTGGGGGAAATTTCATATTATAATCGTCCGAGCAGCCTGAAAGAAGAATCTGAGGTTATAAACAACGCATTTGAAATTGAAGAAGCGGGTAAATACATCCTTGTCTTTAAGCCGACAAGAAACGGAAACGGAAAGGATGAAGTGCCCGGAATGAATGAAGAGACCGGAAAAAATGACGACGCGTGCAATATGTATATCCACTCCCTCACACTTGAAGCAGGAGCGGATGATGCTGTGATGTATGTTGAACCGTCAACTTCGGAGCTCGAGCTTAATATAAATGAGTTTAAAAATATATCGGCTGATGTTTATCTTTCTGACGGAATCATTGCGGATACAGACGAATATGGGCTTACATATGAGGCGGTAAATGACAATGGAGTTATAGAAGTTAACTCCGAAAAAGGAATGATAACGGGACTCAAAAAAGGCAGGGCAAGGGTTCGGATTATCGCTGCAAGAACAAATCCAAGCGGTGCGACTTCTTCGGAATCTGCGTTTGTTAATGTTGAAGTAAAAGACCCAACTGACAAGATTGTTCTTGATGAAGTTACACTTGAGGTAAAGGATGGTTTTGCCGGTGTGACCGGAGCGAAGATGTCCGACGGTTCTGACGCAGACCTTTCAGAAGCTCAGATATCCTACTCTGTTAAGGAACTTGATAAGGCAGGTATAGATGAAAAAACAGGAGAAATATTCGCTCAAGCAGAAGTTGAGGTAACGGTTTTTGCAACGGTTACACTTGGAGGCGTTTCTAAAACTGTCGAGGTTTCCGGCGTACAGGTTGAGCCGGCAGTCCCGGACGGAAAGACGATAAGCGGTGAAAATGCAGAATATAATTTCGGCGGTATCGAAAGCTCGTGGAATGATTTGCACAGTAATAAAAACTTAATTGATATCCGCTACATTACCGACGAGTATACCTCAGGAAATTGGGAATGGGGTTATACAAATGCAAAGGCTATCACAGGAATAGCACCGACGAAGACTGATGCTACCCCTGCACTCGTCTATAAGAATAAAAAGAACGCTGTCAGATTTAATGTTGCCACAGGTGAGTGGCTTGCATTGCGAGTGGATATACCTGCAGATGGTATATATCGAGCAACTCTTTCAACGTATAAGGATACGTCCGGTAACGGAGCATTTGATGTATGGGTTGTTCCCGAAGCAGATGCTGACGGCGATACTGATATTGACAATGACGATGTGGAAATGCTGATTTCCGAAAACACAAAAGCAGGAAGTGTAGACCCGCAAGACTTTGCTTCCTCTAAATTTACAGATACATTTTTGTCAAAACCGGATTTAAAAAAGGGTAAAAACCTTGTTGTATTCAAAACAACTTCCGGATCGTTTATTTGGCCTACTGTTCTTAAAATTGAAGGCTCGAACGAACTCAAAACATTAAATTTAAATCTGTCAAAGACCGGGTATACCAAGGAAGATCTTGATGTGCCGGAGGAAGTGTCTTGGGAAGTGAGACGGCGCGACGGAAGTATTATTGATAAATCAGAGCTTGACTGGGTTCGCTACGAATCTGACGATGAAAATGTAGTTACATTCAAGAACGGAGTTCTGACTCCGGTTACAGGCGGTACGGCAACAATAACAATGTCTGTTACGGAAGGGGATATCACTCTGGAAACAAGCAGGCTTGTTGTTGTCAATGCACCGCGAACCGGAGAATTGATTATAATTCCTGATGATTCGAGACCGTTTACGAATGAGGTTGTCAAGCTTTCTGCCCGGGTGAATTTTGACAAGGGTGGCACGGAACCGCTGCCTGACTCAGTGGTTGACTATGAAATTTGCGGAAGTGACGGTGAAATTCTCAGAGGCGGCTATGTAACAGTGCCACGTCAAACTGAGAATGATATTACCGTGTCAGTCAGAGCACGCACATTTTTAGACGGCGAGGAGTGGACAAGCCAGCCTACGGATATTGTGTTTCACAGGGCTACAAAAAAGGATGAATCTACATATTACACAACCGACCGCGTTGAGGCTGCGCGTAGCAATATAAAGAAATACGAATGGGCGAAGGATACGCTTGAATCAGCGGAGGAAAATGCTGAAAGATATCTTTCGGGCTTTGATGCTATTTACAATGCGATAATAGGTGAAGGTGTTCCGCGTTCAAACCGTGTAGGCGACTTTAGAGACGAGGAATATATGTACTGCCGATACTGTGGACATAACATCGGAGCGGAATACGGTTCAACAACGGCGTATTTGATTAATGTATTCAGCAGACCGTGGAAGGTGCAGTGCCCCGAATGTAAAAGGATGTTCCCGTCCAATGACTTTGAAGGTCTTCTTAAGCTTGGGTTGCAGGCAGACGGCACCTTTGACAGAATGATGGCTCTTGAAAAGCACAGAAGAATGCTGCTTGACAAGGGGATAGCGCTTTCCAATACCGAACCCGGCGAGGAGGGAAGCGATACCTGGTATACATACTATGGTTACGGGGTAGAAGGCGGATATCTTTACAACGATTTATACTCTGAACTCAGGAGCGGTGAAAAAGCAGACATTGACCCGAGAACAGGGGATAAGGTTGACGGTTGCCGCTGGGGTGTAGACGACGGTCTTGGTTATCTCCCGGGGAGAGTGGCAAGCGGTGCACAGGAACGCCATACATATGTGGCATATTATATGCACAGTGCATTTATCGAGGTTGATAATGCCGTTGAGTATATGACAAAGGCGTATGTATATTCAGGAAAGCAGGAATACGGCACTGCCGCGGCAATACTCCTTAACCGACTTGCAGATGTATACCCGAGCTTCGACTTTATTCGATATTTTAATGAAAATTACCAGTTTTCGCTTTCTCATGGCGGCTCGGGACGTGGTAAGATTTACGGAAGAATCAATGACTGCGATTATGTGGCAAACTGGATATGCTGTGCCGATGGTCTTTATGAATTAATTACGGATGAGACGAAAAACGCAGGCATAATAGAACAGATCTCCGAGAGAGACCGCAAATATGCGGAGGAATACAGCTTTGATTACGATGAATCGGATAAGCTGACCGGGGAAGCTGTCTGGAGTAATATTGAAAATGGCATTATTCGTGAGGCATATGTTGCGGCAAAAGACGGAAGAGTTGGAGGCAACTACGGCCAGGTTCAGAAAACTATCGCAGCGGCAGCACTTGTGCTTGATACTGAGCCTGAGAGCAAGGATATGATGAAGTGGGTGTACCGGAAAGGCGTTACAACCATCGAAGATGGAAAGAGAAATGTAGCCGGCGGTGCGCTTAGTACTCAGATTTTACACGTTGTTGATCGCGACGGCCATGGTAATGAAGCGGCTCCGAACTACAACTACTCTTGGCTTATCAGAATGAACGAGCTTGCCAATATACTTGCAATGTATGATTCCGGAAATAAAAAGTTTAATCTTTTCGCGGATCCCAACTTTGCAAAAATGTATACAGCTCAAAGACTTTTGACGCTTACCGAGTCTCATTCTGCCCAGATAGGCGATTCGGGTTATACGGCAGACAACAGAATTTTCGGTGAAATTCCCACGATTTTGAATGGGTTTAAGCACATCAAGGAGATTGAAGGAGCCGACCGGATTGCAAATGAACTTGCAGAGTACATCTGGAACAGAAACGGACACTCTGCCGAAGGGCTACATTATGATATATTCAGCAAAAATCCGGAAGAGGCAGAACGGGATATCCTCGAATATATCGACGACGGTCTGACTGTCGAAAAAAGCGGTATGCTGCCGGCTTACGGCTTTGCAATACTCGCAGACGGTGCAGCCAACGGTGATAAGAATTTGCCGACTTATTCAAATACCATGCGTGATTTCTGGCTTTATTTCGGACGTGCTGCGGGTCACGGGCATCTGGATTCGCTCAATCTTGGAATTGAGGCATTCGGGCTTAATATGGCACCGGATAACGGAACTCCTGCTTCAAAATCCATAAATATGGTGAGATATCAGTGGGTGGAATCTTCCATTGCTCATAATACGGTAACGGTAGGTAATACAGTGCAGAATGTGTTTGGCACATCCACACTTGGTCAGCGTGCATACTATCTTGGGTATCCGAAACACTTTGACAGCTCGGATGGAGTTGTTAAGCTTATGGATGTAGAGTCTGATGCCTATAAGGATATTGCAGATATTTATCGAAGAACAGTGGTTATGATAAATGTTGGTTCGGACGTGTCATACGGCATAGACTTCTTCCGTGTAAAGGGTGGTGGAGAGCATATCTACAGCTTCCACAGCCAGTCGCACGAGGTGGAAACAGAAGGACTTAAGCTTGACCCGCAGGATGAAACACAGGGAGATTACAAGCTTGATGACAAAGGCTATGTCGGATCTTATGCAGGTGCGGACGTCCCGTATATGTACGACCAGAATCGTCAGACAGCGATACAAAAACTCAAATATCCGGGAACAAGCTGGCTTAAAGACGTTCGACGTGCAGCTGCATCGAGGAATGAGATTGCCGGAGATAAGTTCACTGTTGATTTTAAGGTAACAGATTATAACCGCTTTTTAAAGGATTCGGACGGGCTTCATCTCCGTATGACGATGCTCAATGATGATTATGACGAAGTTGCTGTTGCGACGGGAACAAAAGTTGATACACCTTCAGCTCAGAAACTAAAGCCGTTTGAGTACGTACTTGTAAAAAATAAGGATGATTCGCTCTTTACAACCGTGTTTGAACCGTATAAGAACAAGCGGTATCTCGAAAGCATAAATGAAGTTGATATATCGGCAACGGCAGATGAGGGCAAGCTTGGCAGCGACGATATCGCCCGTGCCGTCAAGGTGACACGCACAGACGGCAGGACAGATTATGTCGTTTATGCCACAAACAGTGATGTAACCTATACTGTAGCCGACGGCGACTTCAGCTTTGAATTCCGCGGCTTTGTGGGAGTGCTAAGCCTTGAAAAAGAGGGTGGGGAGGTCATTTACAGATATGTAAATGACGGAGATATCCTCCATACAAGTGTTGATGAAAACGACTCTGACGGGAAGTATGATTATGGAGCATACACAGGCGTTGTTGCTTCATACACAGAGGTTGAGCCGGCTGTTAAGCCGACCTTCAATAAGAATTTTATTACAATAGAAACAAGGGATACGGTTGACACAGACAGAATTATAGGTCAGTATGTGTATATTGATAACGAGGGAAGAGCTGACAGTCAGCAGAATGCGGTTTATAAAATCGAAAATGCAACATACGATGCTTCAGGTAAAAAGTTGACTATTGACATAGGTACAGTATCTACCGTAAGAACCTTTGAAGATATTTATAATATTGATGCAGGCTACATATATAACATAGCAAAAGGGCAGAATGCGGTCATACCTCTTTCAAATATTGAAAACTGCGGTCCTGAGTTTGCTAAGGTGAGTGACTTTTCTGTATCGGCGGGAAGCTCTGTCAGCGTAAGCCTTGCACAGTATCGCACGGATGATAACGGAAAGAGTGTAACCTATGAAGCTGTAGGCGGTGTTGATATCCCGCGCGGCGCAAGCATTGACAGTGCGACAGGCAAGCTAACATGGAGACCTGACGATAGCCAGGTAGGCAATCACAGCTTTAAGATAAAGATGCGTGATGAGTTGGGCAGAGAAACAGCGGTTACCTTTGTTGTAACCGTATACGGCAGAACAACGGAAGGTTCGTCATCGGGCGAAACGCCGGAAATTCCGTCGGCCGGAGCATCCGGCGGCGGTGTCGCACCGACCGACAAGCCGGATGACACAACGAACACCGATGAAGATGAAAGCCTTCTCCACGAGGAGAAGGTGCCGGGCGCAGATGAGGCGGATGAGGTGGAAAAACTCCGTTTCACAGACCTTTCTAACCACGCATGGGCAGCGGATGCGATAAATACACTTGCTGCTGACGGTATAATCAAGGGCACATCTGCAAACACGTTCAGCCCCGCGGCAAACATCTCCCGTGCGGATTTTGCGCTGCTCCTTGTACGTGCATTTAAGCTTTCAAGCGATAATACCGAGAATTTCGCAGACGTATCTGCATCAGATTACTTTGCAGCCGAGCTTGCAATAGCACGAAACACGGGAATAGTCAACGGTATCGGTGATAACAAATTCGCCTCGCGTAACCACATCACCCGTCAGGATATGATGGTAATCGTCTACCGCGCACTGCAGAGCCAAAGCCTTCCCCTTGAGGGTAGTGAGGCGCAGCCGAATGTCGGCGCGGCAATGAATGATAGTCCGGTGGACTATCAGAACCGCGACGTGACCG
>SVLF01000086.1 GCA_015068085.1 Oscillospiraceae bacterium | reverse complement strand
GTATGGTTGATGCAAACACACGTTTTGGAACTCTATTTGGATACCTTAATGACGGTGTTTATGCAGCTGTGTTGGCGGAGGCTGCAGATATATTTTTTCCGCTTCTTTATGAAAATGATCCTGAACTTATAGCAAAGCTCAGCGCAACAGCACAAGTGTGGAATCTTGAAAACAAGAAGCAGAGCGGTATGGATGTCTGGAAAAACTGGGAGAACAACATCCTGCTTGAAATTTTCAAGAAGATGAAGATTCACAGAATCGGAGGAAATAACGGGCGTTATCAGATGTGCCTTGCGTATACCGCGCTTGCGCTTGACAGAGAGCCGGAGTCTGATATGATGTGGGAATGGCTTGCACAACCCGGAGGCTACACAAGCAACTCCATCACGGGTGGAGATATATTTACAACGATTATTAATAAAGTAGACCGCGACGGTCACGGACAGGAATCAGGTCCGGGATACAACTCCATGTGGTTTGATAACTATATGACGGTCGCAAAGCTTGCCGCACGCTATGGTAAAGATGAATATGACTTATATAAGATTCCGAAGTTTTTAAAGATGCTTGCATCTTTTGCAGAGCTTACAGTCGCGGAGCAGGGAACGGTTCAGATAGGCGACTCCAGTGCAACCGGGTCAAATCAGTTCAGCGGAGCCGACGAAACTCTTATTGATGCTTTTGAGCATATTAAGAACACCCCGCTCGGACCGGAGTTCGCAGACTATTTTAAGATTCGCTTTGGAAGCAAGCTTGAAGATATACACTATGACATTTTTACAAAGAATCCTGAAAACCTTGCCAAGGATGTTGAAGAATACCTTGAAAGCGTTAATTTCGAAAGAAAAAGCGCGCTCGTTGCAGGATATGGCTTTGCAATACTCCGTGACGGTAAAAACTTTACTGAGACAAATGGAGGAAATACACTTCGTGATTTCTGGATGTATTTCGGAGGCGCAACAACGCATAAGCATGCCGACGCCTTAAACCTTGGCATTGAGGCGTATGGAATGAACTTCTCACCGGATCTTGGCTATCCGACAGATTCTAGCTACAATTCCAAGCGTTTTCATTGGGAATCGGCAACGATTTCGCATAATACCGTTACTGTAAACGGAAGAAAGCAAATAAATGCGGCAAGTGAAAAATCCAAATATCCGGGAAAAGTTCATCATTTTGATAATTCCGATAAGGTTAAGCTTATGGATTTATCTCAGCCAAGCATATATGATGCTTGCAGTGGATACCGCAGAAGCGTTGTGATGATTGAAATTAATGACGATGTAAGCTACGGTGTAGACTTTTTCCGCGTAACGGGCGGTGATAGCCACGTTTTCAGCTTCCATCCACACAGTGCGGAGGATGCTGTCGTTGAATCAGGACTTTCTGAGCCTGTGGCGCAGGTGGACGAAAACGGGAATTATGTTGGAACCCTTGTAGGAATGGGTGAGGATGGTAAGGGCGCTCCATATACCATCACTGTTGATGACGGAAACGGCGGAACGCGTGAGGAAACCCGTTACTTTGTCGGTCCGGGAGCAGATCCGTTTTATAATGAAGGCGAAAGCCATGAAAATCTTGCATTCCCGACAGGATATACATTCCTTGAAAGAGTAAGACGCTCAACTCCGACATCAAATCAGTTTGCGGTTGATTTTGATATTACCGACTACAGAAAAACGATCAAGGATAATAAGAATTTAGGTTTAAAGCTTACAATGCTCAATGATTTCACTCTTGATGAGGTGGCATTCGCAAAAGGTCCTGTCCCCAATAAACCGGGGAATAAGCTTATGCCGTCACATCTTGAATATATGATTGCTACGCGCACCGGAGAGAATTTAGACAGCCTCTTCACAACCGTGTATGAGCCGTATAAGGGTGATAATTATATTGAAAAGATTGAAGCAATTACGCCTGAAATCCTTGCCGGAGAGCTTGACGCAACCGATATGGTGAAGGCTGTTAAGGTGACGCACAAGAGCGGAAACCGTGTGGATTATGTCATCTATTCAACTAATGAGTCTGTCACTTACAGGCTTGAAAATGATGATGATATGACCTTCCGCGGCTTTGTCGGAGTCTGGACAAAGAACATAGTTGCTGATAAAGTGATATATTCCTACAGACATGGCGGGGAAGACACACTTACCGGAAATATCAAAGGCTTCACGGAAGAGCTTTCTCTTGAAAATTATATTGATGTAAGTCTTTCGGCAGATGTCGATTTAAACGAGCTTGCAGGTAAGCAGATTATCATAAACCATGACGGCGTAGGTAATGCTGCATATACAATTTCATCCGCGACAGATGAAGGGGATGGTCTTGCAACCGGTGATGTACGGCTCGGTATCGGGACGGTAACACCCATAAGAAGCTATATTGATGATAATGACTTTGATAAAGGTTATATTTACAATATAGGAAAAGGCCAGAGCTTTGTCATACCGATGACCGATGAGAAAAACTTTTCGCCTGATTTTCCGCCGGTTTCGGATTCAACAACAAGTGCGGGAAGTAAGCTTGAAATTGCCGTTTCCGCAACCGGTTATGACGGAGCAGGCGTTACAATCGCAGGAAGAGAATTGCCACGCGGTGCAAGCTTTGACAGCAATACGAACACCTTCTCCTGGAAACCGGATGACAGCCAGGTAGGAGATAACCACGTTTCTCTCGTTGCTACAGATGAGTTCGGTCGTGAGAGCGTTGTTCACTTTACTGTGACTGTTTATGGTGCAACAACCGGAAATAAAAATGAAGTAACCGAAACACCGTCAACAGAAGGAAGCGGAGCTTCCGGCGGTGGCGGAGGTGGAGGCGGCGGTGCCGAACCAACACCTGATAAGCCGGAGGATATAGGAAACACCGACGAAGACAGAAATGAGGACACCGGTGATAATGCAGAAACCGGCAGTGATGTCGCACCCGATGCGTCGGGTGAAACAGATGCTATCCGTTTCACCGATCTTGGTAATTACGAATGGGCAACAGATGCGATAAATGCTCTTGCTGATGACGGGATTATAAAGGGCACAAGTGAAAATACATTCAGTCCGGCAAGTAACATCACCCGTGCAGATTTTGCGTTGCTTCTTGTCCGCGCATTTAAGCTTACAAGTGATAATGAGGAGAACTTTGCAGATGTACAGCCCGGTGATTACTTCGCACCGGAGCTTGCAATAGCGCGCAACACAGGTATTGTAAACGGCATCGGCGATAACCGCTACGCACCGCGCAACACAATCACGCGTCAGGATATGATGGTTATTGTCTACCGCGCATTGACCACCTTGAATGTAGGATTCGGCGAGAACATTGAACCGCAATTTGAGGATTGCAACACTGTTGCAGACTATGCAAAAGAGGCGGTATCCGCTCTCATATCTGCAGGGCTTGTCAACGGCAAGAATAATCTCATTGCACCGACTGACTACACAACGCGCGCTGAGGTTGCAGTGCTTATTAAGCGGATACTTGATCATTTAAAATGAGGTAAGAAATGATTTACGAAAGAGTTTTCTTAAAGGATGTTTTCAAAAGCATAAAAACTGATGCAACGTTAACCTCATATGTGCGTTCAAACAGCCTCGCAATTGAGCCGGACAGAAAGCGCCCGTGTGTGCTTATCTGTCCCGGCGGCGGGTATTACATTACATGTGAGAGAGAGGCTGAACCGATTGCGCTTGCATTTGTCGCAAAAGGGTACAATGCATTTGTTCTTAATTACAGTACCCGCGAGGAAAGCAAAGAAGTGTTTCCTACACAGCTTTTGGAGGTAAGCGCGGCAATGGCTTATATCCGCAGAAACAGTGAATACTATAATGTTTTAAAAGATTCGGTTATAGTATGCGGCTTTTCTGCGGGAGGGCATCTTGCGGCGTGTCTCGGAACAATGTGGAATGAAGAGTTTATTTCTGAAACGCTCGGACTTTCCGATAAAGAGAACAGACCTGATGGAATGATTCTCTGCTATCCTGTGATAACGAGCGGGGAATATGCAAACAAAGGTTCGTTTAAGTTTCTTTTAGACGATGAAAACCCACCGGAAGAAATTCTCGAAAAGCTGTCGCTTGAAAAAAGAGTCGGTAAGCACACACCGCCTACGTTTATCTGGCACACGCTTACAGATGATATGGTTCCGGTTGAAAATTCATTTTTGTTTGCAGACGCTCTGAGGCAGGCACAGGTGTCGTTTGAACTGCATATCTATCCTGAAGGCGTGCACGGACTTGCGCTAGGAAGCCGCGAAACCCGCGATGAAGAGGACTTCCGTGAAAATCCGTATATAGAGTCATGGTTTGATTTATGTGCGGCGTGGATAGAAAGATTTATTAACACTGAAAATAAAGGAGAGAAATTAAGATGAAGAGAATATTAGCTTTAGGCCTTGCTGTTATTATGCTTTTTGCACTTTGCGCGTGTTCGGGAAATGGCGACAACACAAAAGGGGATGTATCGTATGATATTCCCGAAGGAAAGGCTATTCCTGACGATGCTGTACTTGATATTATGGTAACAAGTCATCCGTCATGGCCGTATCAGGAAAATTGGAAGGTTTGGCAATACATTAAAGAATCTGTAGGTGGAAAAATTAACGTGGTTGCAATTCCTGAAAGCGAGTTTTCCACAAAATTTACGCTTGTAATGACGGCTCCTGAACAGATGCCAGATATTTTTGCTGTCGGTGAAAAGCCCGGCAATTTCGAAGATTATTGTGAACAGGGAGCGTTTCTTCCATTTGATGACTATGAGGAATTTTTGCCCGATTATAAAAAGTTTTGGGCAAATGTGCCGGAGAATGAGATGTGGATGTATAACACTCGCAAAAACTCAGACGGAAAGGTGTATTTTTCTCCTATCTATGGACTTGAACGCAGCACCAACATTCGCGGGTGGCTTTACAGAAAAGATATTCTCGATAAACATGGATTAAAAACACCGGAAACGATAGATGATCTTTACACCGTTTCCAAAAAACTGAAAGAGCTTTATCCGGACTCTTATCCGTTTTGTATCAGAACGGCTCAGCGTAACTTTGATGTAATAGGGGCATCGTGGGAAGAATATTTCAATCATGGGGTGTATTATGACTTTGCGACTGAAACATGGAAATATGGTGCCCGAGAAGAAACGATGTATGATATCGTGGAATTTTTTAAAAAAATGGTTGAGGAGAAGCTTGCTCCTTCGGATTGCTTTACTATAAATACATCTTCATGGCAAGAACTTGTGGCTACAGACAGAGGCTTTATTTTCCCTGAGTATCAGGTCAGAATAGATTTTTTTAATTCGCTTGCAAGACAAGCTAATCCTGAATTTACTATAGCCGCAATGGTTCCTCCGAAAACAGAAGGAGGAGTTGCGAAAGTTAATAAATACAATTACCCGCCACAGGGTTTGATTGTGGCAAACACCAACGATAAGGCAAGAATAGCGAATGCGTTCCGTTATGTCAACTGGTTCTATACCGACGAAGCATGTGAGCTCGTTTCGTGGGGTAAAGAAGGGGAAACGTATGAGGTTGTCAATGGTGAGCGTAAATTTATAGTTGATGGAGCGGGTCAAACTGCACAGAGCCTGTATGGAATAAACACAAGAGGAACTAACATGCGCTTTGATCCAGATGCTATAGGTGCAACAATTTCCAAGGAACAGTACGAAGTTACGGATTTTCTTCTTGAACATACAGTTGATGAGCTCAATCCTTTGCTTTGGATGTCGTTATCCACGGAACAATCGAAAGAGTTGGCAGATTTAACTGTATCAATTCAGACAGTGGTTTCTGAAAATCTCAATAAGTTTGTTATAGGGCAACGTCCGCTTTCTGAATGGGATCAGTTCCAGACGGAACTTTCAGAACTTCCGATTGATGAGGTTCTTGCAATATATGAAGAGGCATACAACAAGGTAAAGTAAAAAGAAAAAAACGAATCCGTATATAAGCAACTATATACGGATTCGTTTGCAAAGCAGTTGGTGACAATATGAAATGCGCAAAAATTTATGCCAAAAGACTAAATACATGGCTCACTGAATACGAAAAAAACACCTCATTTTCCGGAAGTGTTCAGGTCATATCCAAAGGGGAAGTAATATTCAAAAAGCATATCGGCTATACCGACAGAGAAAGAAAAATTGCAATTGACGATGATACCCGTTTTCGTTTTTATTCGCTCACAAAGCCATTTGTTGCAATCGGCATTATGAAGCTTTATGAAGAAGGGATGATTTCTCTTTCGGCGCATCCGGGAGAATACATAGAATGTGCGCGAGAGTTGGACACGCGAATAACTATCGAGATGCTTCTTAAGCACATAAGCGGACTTCCGGAGATTGCAGATGCAGATAAGCTGCAGAAAAAAGAAGAGTTTGATTTATCAGCTGAGGTTCAAAAGCTTTCCGGTATTCCGCTGAACTTTGAACCGGGTACACAGGTTGAGTACCTGAACACAAATTTCATTATCCCCTCGCTGATTCTTGAGAAGTTTCACAAAATGCCGCTTTGCAAATATTTTGAAGAATTACTCTTTCCAACTCTCGGAATGCAGACTGCACTGTGCGATACGGGTGAAAGCAAAATAGAAAATCTTGCGACGGGATATGAGAAAAGCGAAAGCGGAGAGATTGTTCCGGCAGATTATGTTAATATGAAGCTGATGTCCGGAGCAGGATTTGCGGTCGGGAAGCTTTCTGACGCGGTATGCCTTTATGATATTATAAAGAATAATAAGTTTTTAAAACCGGAAACATGGCAGAAGATATTTACGGTATCGGATGTCGGTGATTTCGGTGCCGGATGTATTGTGTTTGAATGGAACGGAAAACGCACATATCAGCACAACGGAGGTTTTCTCGGTTTCCGCACAATTCACCGGTATCTGCCGGAAGCGGATTTTGACATAATTGTTTTATCAAATGTTGGCTTTGTGGACGGCAGAATAGAAATTTGCGAAAAAATACACGAAATATATTTTGGTGAGAGCCGAAATAACAATAATCCCGAAATGGACAAGGGATTTATTCCTGAAAAGCAATAAAGAAATGGAGAAGTATAAATGAAAGTTTTAGATACAGGAATTATATATCGCAATCCCATTCCACATATATACAGCCGTCACGGATACTTTCCGTCTGCTGTGAAGCTTCCGTCAGGGCGTATGGTTGCGACCTTTTCAATAGGAGAAGCATTTGAATCCGCAGATCTTCATGCGTATGCATCGGTATCGGATGATAATGGGAAAACATGGTCCGAGCCGCGTGAGCTTTGGGGAAAAGTTCCGAGTTTTTGCGATTTTTGCCGCATATCACTTCTTGACAGCGGAGAGATAACCGCGATCGTAAGCCGCTGCGACAGAAGCCGCCCGGACTCAGGGCTTGCGAACCCTGACACGATGGGATTTACGGAAACGGAGTTCTGGACACAACGCTCAACTGACGGTGAAAACTGGTCTGAGCCGCAGAAAATAGAAGCTCCGCTTGTCGGGCCGTCGTTTGAATTGTGCGCGCCGATAAGACAGCTTTCGGACGGAAAGCTGATTCTTCCGACATCCACATGGAAGGGCTGGGATGGATATTGCCCGAACGGAATGAAGGCGGTTGCGCTTGTTTCTTCTGATAACGGAAAAACATGGGATGAATATATGGATGTAATGGCGGATACCGAAGATAACATCATATATTGGGAATCACGCATTTGTGAATTGAAGGATAAGAGCCTTCTTGCTACGGCGTGGACATACGACAGCAAGGAGGATAGTGACCTTTCTGTCAGCTATGCAATAAGCGACGGTAAGCTGTTTTCTGCACCTGCCTCTACGGAATTACAGGGACAAACAACAGATATTATTACATTGCCTGACGGTAGAATACTCACAATTTACCGCAGAACTGACAAACCCGGACTGTGGGGGAATGTGTCGCGGATTGAAAATGACAAGTGGATAAACGAGGAAGAGCTTCACCTTTGGGGAAATACCGTCTCTGCCAAGGTCGGAGATGACGAAAATATGGTGGCAAACTTCAATAATTTGCGATTCGGTGCGCCAAACACCATATTTATTGATGAAAAAACGATATTTATCTCATTCTGGTGCATTGAAGATAATGTCGGAAACATCAGATATATAAAACTGGAAATTTAAAACGTTTGTTGAAATAAATTAATTTTGACCTTTGCGGCAAAATGCAAAGGTCAAAATTAAGGCAAGCTATAAAGTGAAATCAGGCGTTGTCTGCAATTTTGACGACTGCTTTCATCAAAGCATTGCTGTTGCCAATGCACATTGCAGGTGCGTGTGCATCTTCGGGGAAAACTATGCAAAAGTCGCCTTTGTTGAGTACAGCCTTGCACATTTCTCCCTCGAGAAGCAGATAATCTTCAGCGCTATCATATTCCGTTACAGGAGAAAGTGCGTCAATATGCGCATATCCTATAGCCTCAGAGCCTTCTATAACATAATGGATATCAAGGTATTCTCTGTGAGCTTCAAGCTTTTTGGGAGAACCGTCAGGGGAAGAATCGGAGGTTTCTGTTAGCATAACGTTGCCTCGGAAGCCTTCTGATTCGAAGGGACCGACCTGTGACTCCTTGCTTAGCGTCTGCAAAAAGCTGAATGCTTTTTCGAAATTTTTATTAACTTTGAAATATCTTTCTGCATCTTTTATGTTTCCTATAATCATTTTTTAACCTCCGGATTATTTCACAAAAAATCTGAATTTTGTTGCGCCGTCATCGTTGTAATATTCAAGCTCAAATCCTAAATTACAGGCTTTTGCAATAGTTGCATATAAAGTCTGTGTTTCTTCAATGTAGTATTTTGAAGGAGATTGACCGAGCGAATGCATATATTCGATAACCGGGCTTTTGGATATTGTGATGACCAGCTCTTTTTCGGTAAGCGAGGTTCTGAGAACATCCTCTGCTTCTTCGATTTTGTAAATTTCCTCTATCCATTCCTTGATAGCAACAAGACCGCGCTTTTTTATATCCGCTATCTGAGGTGAATAGAAGTGGTTTGTATAATCCTGCAAAAAGTCAGCTACTGCTTCATCTCCGAATTTTTCACCGCAATACTTAAGTGCAAGATCACCCAAAAGATGGAAATCACGGTGGAGATATTTATTGTCCTCCGCTTTCATATCTATTACGGTCTGAGAACCGTCCGGCTTTGTAAAATCGCAATTTGGGCGGTTTCCTTTTTCGTAAAGAATAGAAGAACATTCTGCATTGTCTATTTTTGAATGATCCCGCTCGTATACAATTCCGTACTTTTCCAAAACCCTTGAATAGATGACTTTGCAATGTTCGCAGTAGTTATGGTACGGCTCGATGTGGTCGAGCGCGTTGAGCATACCTCTTGACGGACAGTGGCGCATAAGATTATAGCTGTATCTCTTCTCATAATCATGAATCATCAGAATATCGCACGCTTCTTCGGTAAGAGTGTGGTTCCAATAGTTAATGGCACCTTCAAACGGACCGTCTCGTTCAACGAAAGAAATAAGACTGTTTGGATTGGTTTTATCTCCGAGACTGTTGTCGGATATGTAATACCAATATTCCATAACAGCATCGTATCCGCCACGCTTTTCGAGATATTTGAAAAATTCACTGTAGAGAGGAATAAATTGTGTGCAAGATATCACGTCTTTTTCCTCCCTTAAATTTCGCCGATTCTTTTCATTGTATCGGATAAAGCTTTTTTCGACTCTTCACTGATGGGAATACAGTAGTCCTGATGGAAATTACCGTCGCAACCAAGCAGATTCATACAATGGGTGAATGAATACATAAGGCCGTGAGCAATCATTGTGTTACGCATGAGCAGAATATTATCAAGATATTTGCGTGCGGTTGTGTAATCTTTTGCAGAAATGGCATCAAACATTTTTCTGCCGTTTTTCGGAGTGCATGAAAACATACCGTCAAGGTTTTTGCCGATACCCATCATATTTGCGTAGTCGAATGAATCAAGACCGCTATAGAAGCACTCAAATTCCGCTTCCGGATACTTTCTTCCTATTGCCTGAATCATCTCCCAATCAGCGGTTTTTATGCCCTTGATATTTGGATGATTTATAACCTTGTCAATTACCGCGAGTGTAATCTTTGTTTTTGTTACAACGGCAAGGTCGTAAAGATACAAAGGGTAAGGTGAGAAGTCAGCAATAGATGTAAACCAGTTTATCATCTGAGCAGTATCAAGAGTAGCGTAATACGGAGTGGTAAGAACAACGCCATCAATTCGGGCGTTGCCGAGTAATTCAATCTTTTCTTTTACCTTTACGATTGAATTATCCATTATTCCAACGAAAAGAGGAAGTCTGCCGCTTACTTCATCTGCCGCAACGCGGACGATGTTTGCATAAGATGAGTTTTTGATATATGCCTCAATTCCCATACTTCCCATCAGAAGAAGACCGGAAGCACCGGCATCTATCTGCTGATTGATATGTTTCCTGAGAGAACTTTCGACAAGATTTCCGTTTTCATCGAGGGGAGTTCCAAGCGCTGTGTAAAATCCGTTTTCAAACTTCATGTTTATCTCCAATCCGCTTTATATAAAGCATTTTATTAATTAATGATATTTTACCTTATAAGCGGAAATATTTTAATATTTTTACAGCGCATCTTTTCTTTGTTGGTGTCCCGAATTTGCAGTTTTTATTGCATTTTTGAAAAATAAGAGTGTAATATACGATATTTGCGAGGTGAAAGACATTGCCGGCGTCAAAAATATATAAGCTAAAAATTGCGGATTTAAGCTTAACCGTGACCATAGACAGTTCGTTCACGGGCAGAGAATCGCATTTTGAGTCGATGTCAAGTGCAGAGAAATGCGGAGTGCATCGGCATGCAGTTCATGAACTGTTTTTTGTGGGAGAAAAGCCTCTTGTTGTTTTAAACGAAAATGCAATGTTGGAATATAAAAATTGCCTTGTGTGCATTCCTCCGCTTTTTGCTCATAATTCAATCCGAAATGGCGATTACAGAATACTGATATCATGTAATGGAATCTCGTGTAAAGCAAACAGCTTTGCCGAATTTGTGTGGAAATTACTTTCGGCAGACGAGCCAACGTCTGTAACGATAAGCAGTGCCGTACTGTTTTATTGCAATGAGCTTGCCGGAATGATGGATAATCCTGATACGCTTTCGTCGGAAATGGCTGAGGCTGTGCTGAAACTGATTTTTTATAATGTATATAAATGCAATTCGGTGATCAGAAAGGAAACTGCAATACAGCAAAACGACAGTTATCTCATAACCATTGACAGCGAGCTCAACAGTTACCAAAACAACATAAACCTTCAGACAGTGGCGGATGCTCTTAACTTAAGCGCAAAGCAAACCTCGCGGATAATCAGAAAAAATTACAAAACAACGCTGTCAGAGCTGGTAATGACAAAAAGGCTGGGGGTGGCATGTGCACTTCTTGCAAGCAGTGATATGTCAATCGCTGATATTGTCGAACATATAAATTTTCAATCGGAAAGCTACTTCTATGCTCAGTTCAAGAAAAGATACGGGTGCACCCCGTTGAAATACAGAAAACTGAAACAGAAAGGAAAACTGGAAAATGTCAATACAAAAAGCTGAATTTGCAAATTACAACGGAGAAAAAGTCTATGCATACACACTCTGCAACGCAAATGGGTTATCTGCAGAAATACTGAACTACGGCGGGATAGTTAAAAATCTTTGGGTTCCTGATAAAAAAGGAAAGTGCATTGATGTTGCGCTTGGTTTTGATACATTTGAGGATTATCTCGATAATGACGGATATTACGGAGCGCTTGTGGGAAGGTGCGCAAACAGAATTGAAAAAGGCATGTTTTCGATAAAAGGCACAGAATATCAGGCGAGCATAAACGATGGAGAAAACAGTCTGCACGGCGGTGTCGGAGGTTTCCACAGGCATTTGTGGGAGGCGGATATGCTTGACGGAGATAGTCCGTCGCTGGTATTGCGTACTGTCTCACCTGACGGAGAGGACGGTTTTCCCGGAA
>SVLF01000085.1 GCA_015068085.1 Oscillospiraceae bacterium | reverse complement strand
ATAATAACGTGTGTGCACCCCGCATCCCGCTTTTTGCGAAAATGCGGGATGCGGGGTGCACACACGTTATTATGGAGGTTTCCTCTCATTCGCTGGAGCTTTCGCGCGTTTTCGGTATAGAGTATGACGTTGGTGCGTTTACAAATCTCACTCAGGATCATCTTGATTTCCACAAGACGATGGAAAAATATGAAGAAGCGAAAAAGAAACTTTTTGCACAGTCAAGGGTCGCTGTAATCAATTACGACGATGAAGCGGGACGGCGTATGGCGAAAAATGCTCCGTGCCGTGCCGTAACGTATTCCGCAAAGGATAACAGCGCAGATTACGTTGCAAAAAACATCCGTACAAAGGCGGCATCTGTCGAGTTTGAACTGGTGGGAATTGATACCATTGGAAGAATAGAAATGAACATTCCGGGAAAGTTCTCGGTTTATAATGCTATGTGTGCCGCAAGCGTTCTGCTTTCTCTTGGGGTTACGCTTCCGCAGATAAGCGCGGCTCTTCGCGGAATCGAAGGCGTCAAGGGGCGTGCCGAGGTTGTGCCTACAGACACGGATTACACCGTTATGATAGACTATGCTCATTCGCCGGACGGCCTTGAGAATATTTTAAAAACCGTGCGTGAGATAGCTGAGGGGCGCGTTATCGCAGTGTTTGGCTGCGGCGGCGACCGCGATGCTACAAAGCGACCGAAGATGGGAAGAATTGCCGCAGAGAACGCGGATTTAGTTATTGTTACGTCTGACAATCCGCGGACGGAAAATCCGGATGCCATTATCGACGATATAATCCCCGGTATTGAGGAAGTAACTTTGGCTTATGAGCGCGTTACGGACAGACGTGAAGCCATTTTTCGTGCGCTATCCGTTGCACGGAAGGGCGATATAGTTGTGCTTGCCGGAAAAGGCCACGAGACGTATCAGGAGATAGACCACGTAAAGCATCATATGGATGAACGTGAGATAGTAAACGAATATTTTGGGAGATAGGGTCTGAATAAATTCAGACAGGTAAAAGGTAAAAGAGAAGAGCGAAGAGGTAAGGAACAAAATGCTTTGCATTTTGAATTTATAATATATTCTTTTGTGCCTTGAACAAAGCGAGAGGAATGGTTATAAAAATGGAAAAATTAAGCGCGGTGTATATTTCAAAGCTTTGCGGCGGCAGACTTCTCGGCGAAGATGCTTATATTACGGGAATCGTGCGCGATAACCGTGAAATACGCGGGGGAGAGATGTTTGTTGCCATTTGCGGAGAAAAGTTTGACGGGCATGATTTTGTGCACGATGCGGAGAAAAAAGGTGCATCGGCTGTTCTTGTTTCACGTGAGATACAAGGACTTCGGATTCCGCAGATTATAGTTGATGACACCGTTGCCGCGCTCGGCAAAATCGCAAAAGGATATCTTGAAACTCTCTCTTTGCGACGCGTGTGCATAACCGGAAGCGTCGGAAAAACGACAACGAAGGAGATGTGTGCCGCAACTCTTTCGGCGTCATTTAAGACGCACAAGACACAAGGAAATTATAATAACAACATAGGGCTTCCGCTTACTGTTTTTGGACTTGATAAAAGCCATGAAGCCGCAGTTTTTGAAATCGGAACGAACCATTTCGGAGAGATTCTGCCGCTTACAAGGATTGCCGCGCCGGAGGTTGCGGTGATAACAACTATCGGTGCAAGCCATCTTGAAGCGTTCGGGACAAAAGAAGGGGTATTGCGCGAAAAAACGGAAATTTTCAAAGGTCTTACCAAAGACGGCATTGCTGTTCTTAACGGAGACGACCCGCTTCTGTGGGGAATGCGTGGGAAAATACCGCATCGCGTTATATGGTTCGGACTTGAAAATGCGGAATGTGATGTGTTTGGTGAAATATTGTCAAACGGCGCGTATGAATCAACGTTTACCGTTCGAGGAAACGCTGTGAAGTTTGCTATCGCCTGTGGCGGTGAGCATAATGTGCGTGATGCTTTGAGCGCAATTGCAGTTGGCAGAGCGCTCGGTATGGCCGATGACGCAATTGCAGAAGGACTGTCACGCTTTAAAAATACCGGAATGCGCCAAGATATATATGAATATAAAGGAATTAAGGTCATACGTGACTGCTATAATGCAAATCCGGATTCAATGCGCGCATCGCTATCGCTTCTCCGTGATTTTAATGTGGACGGAAAACGCATATGTGCGCTCGGCGATATGCGTGAGCTTGGAGAAAACGCGGAAGAATTTCACCGGCAGGTTGGTGAGTTTGCAGTTGCGTGCGCCGATATGGTATTTGTCACCGGAGAATATGCAGAAAGCTACCTTGCCGGTGCAGGCGAAAAATGTATAATCTGTGAGGATAAAAAGAGTATTGCAGCTAAGCTTTCAGAACATTTGAAGGCAGGAGATGCACTGCTTGTAAAGGGCAGTTACGGGACGAAGATGTGGCAGGTGCTTGAACATCTGCAGGGTGAAAGGGAGCAGGAGTCTGAATAAATTCAGACAGGAAAAAGGGAAAAGTGAAGAGTGAAGAGGAAAGGTGCAAAATGCAGTGCATTTTGATTTTATTGTATATTGTTTTGCGCCTTGAACGCAGTGAAAGGGATGGGTTATATAATGATTGCGGAATATCTCGCGGCAGCAGGACTTGGCTTTGTGATTACATATCTTTTTGGAAAGGTGCTGATTCCGTACCTTCGTAAGCTCAAGTTCGGACAGAAGATTCTTGAAATAGGTCCGAAATGGCATATGGGAAAGCAAGGAACCCCGACAATGGGCGGAATAATGTTCATTATCGGAAGCGGTGCCGCAGCAGTGCTTGTCGGTGTGCCGTATATGATACAGGGCGACCTGCGGCATATAATTGTGTTTTTGTTTGCGGCGGTGTTCGGCTTTATCGGCTTTATTGATGACTATGCCAAGATAATGAAGAAGAAAAACCAGGGGCTTACCGCGATACAGAAGCTTCTTCTGCAGCTTACGTCTGCGGCGGTATTTCTCTCTTTGCTGAGAGTTCTGGGTGACCTTACTCCGGCATTCTATATTCCTTTCTTTAATATTACGATAAGCGTCTCATGGGTTCCGTATCTGATAGTAATGCTTCTTGCTATTGTCGGAACGGTAAATGCAGTTAACCTGACCGACGGAGTTGACGGTCTTGCTACGAGCGTTACAATGCCTGTTGCTTTGGTGTTTGCAATAATCGGCGCTTATATGGCATACTCAACAGTCGGCATTTTTGCATCTGCGCTTTTCGGAGCGCTTGCGGCATTTCTTATTTACAACTTCAACCCCGCAAAGGTGTTCATGGGAGATACCGGTTCGCTTTTTCTCGGCGGTGCGGTGTGCGGTATGGCTTTTGCATATGATATGCCGCTCGTTCTTCTCCTTATGGGAATCGTTTATATCGCAGAGGCTCTTTCGGTTATTCTTCAGGTATCGTATTTCAAGCTTACTCACGGAAAACGTCTGTTTAAAATGTCGCCGATACATCATCATTTTGAGATGAGCGGATGGAATGAAAAGAAAATTTGCGCAATTTTTATGACTGTTTCGGCGATAGGTGCGCTTGCGGGATTTGCGGGTATTATGGGTAAGCTGTTTTAGTTTTAAAGTGAGGGGTATATATGGCAAGGAAAACGAGCGTATCGCAGAACGGCAAAACCCGTGCTGTGCGGGGAACGATAGATTATCCTTTTTTTATTCTCGTGATTGTGCTTATGGGAATAGGTCTTCTTATGCTGTTTTCGGCGAGCTTCGCCACGGCATATTATGAGGGGCTTCCTTCAACGTATTATTTTACGCGTCAGGGAATATTTGCGCTGTCTGGTATTGCGATAATGATTATCGTAAGCTTTATGGATTATCGCATTTTCCGTATGTGGTCTCCGGTTTTTATGATCGGAACAATCGTGTTGCTCGTGCTGGTTCTTTTCATAGGAAAAGGAAATTTTGGTGAAAAA
This sequence comes from Oscillospiraceae bacterium, assembly GCA_015068085.1. Taxonomy (GTDB): domain Bacteria; phylum Bacillota; class Clostridia; order Oscillospirales; family JAAYXM01; genus SIG480. The sequence continues at coordinate 8,063 of SVLF01000085.1, read as the reverse complement.
CGCTGGATTAATCTTGGCTTTATACAGTTTCAGCCGTCGGAGTTTGCTAAACTGGCAGTAATTTTGTTGTTTTCAGCGATGATCTCGGCAAAACCGGAAAAAATGCATACCTTCCGTTATGGCGTTCTTCCGTACATTTCAATTCTTGCGGTGCTTGCGGGGCTTATGTTTTTAGAACCGCACCTTTCCGGTGCCGTGCTTATTGTAGGTGTCGGTGCGGCACTTATGTTTATGGGCGGTACGCACTGGGGATGGTTTGTCGGCGCGATAGGAACGGCGGGCGTTGCAGGTGCCGCCGCAATAAGCTTTCTTGATTATGCGCGCAAGCGGGTTGAGACGTGGCTTAATCCGTTTCTCGACCCGCGTGGTGACGGATATCAGATTATCCAGTCATTGTATGCAATCGGTTCGGGCGGTGCGCTGGGCCTCGGCTTCGGAAACAGCCGTCAGAAGTATTTGTATCTACCGGAGGCGCATAACGACTTTATCTTTGCGATAGTGTGTGAAGAACTGGGATTTATCGGGGCGATATTGATTCTCGCGCTGTTTGCACTTCTCATAATCCGCGGTTACTGGATCGCGCTTCATGCGAGGGATAAGTTCGGCTCGCTTCTTGCCGGAGGGGTGACAACAATGGTTGCACTTCAGATGGTTCTCAATATAGGCGTTGTAACAGGTGTGCTTCCTGTTACCGGTGCTGCACTTCCGTTCTTCTCATACGGAGGTACTGCACTCTGGATGCTGTTTATTGAGATGGGAATTGTTCTTTCTGTTTCAAGGTATATTCCGGCAAAAAAAGCCGGATAGGAGGGTGACTTTATGCGCTTTATGTTTGCGTGCGGCGGTACGGGCGGACACATTAACCCTGCACTTGCTGTTGCAAAGCTTGTAAAGGAAAAGAAAAAAAGTGCGGAAATTCTCTTTGTGGGCGTGAGCGGTGGTATGGAAGAACGCCTGGTGCCTGCGGCCGGGTTTGAGATTAAGACGATAGAATCAAAACCGATATCCCGAAAAAGAGGACTTTCGGGCATTATATCCAATATAGATGCGATAAAGCGTGTTTTTTCTGCCGAGCGTGATGCAAAAAAGCTTATCGAAGAGTTTTCCCCCGATATAGTTATGGGTACAGGTGGATATGCGTGCTATCCCGTGCTTTCGGCAGCGGTAAGGCTTGGAATACCCACGGTTGTGCACGAATCAAATGCATATCCCGGTCTTGCAACGCGTATGCTTGCAAAGCGCGTTACGCGCGTACTTTTGAATTTTGAGGCAAGCAGAAAAAAACTTCCCTCGAGAGCATCCTGCGCGGTAGTGGGAAATCCCGTCCGCGGTGATATTCTTATGTATGACAGAGAAACGGCGCGGCGCGAGCTTGGTGTCACAAAGCCGCTTCTTGTAAGCTTTTGGGGCTCTCTCGGCGCGAGAGAAATGAATAAGGCGATTGCACAGGTAATTCAGATAGAAAGCGAAAATCCCGGTGGATTTTTTCATATTCACGCCACGGGCAAGTTCGGTTACGAGTGGATGCCCGATGCAATAAGGGAAATGGGGATTGACCTACAAAACCAAAGCTTTATAACTTTGCGTGAGTATATTGATGATATGCCTCGTGTGCTTGCGGCGGCAGATGTTGTTATGTGTCGCGGTGGTGCTGGAACGCTTTCGGAAGTCAGTGCGCGCGGGGTGCCGGCAATAATTGTGCCGTCACCGAACGTGACCGACAATCATCAGTTTAAGAATGCATCCGAGCTTGCGGCTTCGGGCGGTGCGGTTGTAATAGAAGAAAAAAATGCTACTCCGCAGATGCTGTATGACACTGCAAAAGAGCTTTTGGAAAATGCGGAGAAGAGATCGGGAATGTCGGAAAATCTCCTGAAAAATGCCATACTTGACGGCACTGAGCGCATCTATGAAGAAATGATGCGTATTATGGCAAAATAACAAAAAGTAACCCAATTGTGCAACGTTGCATAGAATACTGTGAAAACAATGTTCGGCCGACGTTGAAAACAAGTGGGAGGGTGCTTTCTTGTTATGGGCACATTGATTGTAAACGGAGGAAGAATGCTTGACGGGAAAGTGTCCGTCCACGGTTCGAAAAACAGTGTTCTTCCGATTCTTGCCGCAACGATTCTCAATTCGGGTATAAATGAAATACATAACTGCCCGAGATTGCGTGATGTTGATGCGGCGATTGAAATTCTCCGATGCATCGGTTGTAAGGTGACGTTTGAGGGAAATACTGTTATTGTCGATTCAACGGATGCAAAAAATTACGAAATACCGGATGAGCTTATGCGCGAAATGCGTTCATCCGTGATATTTATGGGAGCAATGCTTGCGCGGCTCGGAAGAGTTTCGCTGTTTACACCCGGTGGGTGTGAGCTGGGGGCACGTCCCATTGATCTGCATATTTCTGCTCTGAAATCCCTCGGTGCGCATATCCGGGAAAACGGAGGCGCGATAAGCTGTGAGGCGCGCAGGATGAGAGGACGCGATATTGTTCTTTCGTTTCCGAGCGTCGGTGCGACGGAAAATACAATGCTTGCCGCCACCGCATGCGAGGGGAGAACCCGCATTTTCAATGCCGCGCGTGAGCCTGAAATTGAAGATCTGCAGAATTTTCTTGTAAAAATGGGCGCTGAGGTTTCCGGTGCGGGAAGCTCAACGATTGTAATAAACGGAAGGAAAAAGCTCGGCAGCGTGTCACATTGCGTGATACCGGACAGAATATGTGCGGCTACGTTTATGTGTGCCGCCGCGCTGTGCGGGGGGCATGTGCGTGTGGAAAACATTGTGCCTGAGCATATTTCTACTGTGACATCAGTTCTTGATGCTGTGGGGTGCGATGTTGCTGTCGGGCGTGACTTTGTGGATATAATCCGTACAGGAAGGCTTTCGTCCTTCAGATGCATCAGAACAATGCCGTATCCGGGGTTTCCGACCGATGCCCAGCCTCCGCTTATGGCGCTTGCAACAAAATGTGTGGGCACAAGCATGTTTGTAGAAACCATTTTTGACGGACGCTACCGGCATATAGGCGGGCTTTGCAGGCTTGGCGCAGATATAAAGACAGAGGGAAGAGTCGCCCTCGTGTACGGTGTTCCGAAGCTTTGCGGATGCTCTGTTGAAGCCACGGATCTCCGCGGCGGTGCAGCACTTGTTGTTGCGGCGATGGCGGCTGAAGGACGAAGTGAAATCGGTGAAATCCATCATATTGACCGCGGATATGAAAGAATAGAAGAAAGTATGTCGTGTCTTGGTGCGGATATAAAACGCAGTTGAGAAAATATACGAAAGAGAAGAGGATGAAAAATGGCGGCGAGACGGCGCAGAAGAAAAAAGAGAAACGGTAGCTTTGTGCTGTCGTTGCTTACGTTTTTGATTGTTATAGGGGCGATTGTTGCATCGGTAACGGTATTCCTGAAGGTCGCGGAGGTGCAGGTGAGCGGAAGTGTGCGGTACCCGGCTGCCGATATCGTTGAAAGCTCGGGGATAAAAACGGGCGATAATATGTTTATGATAAATAAGTTTGAGGTTGCGGAAAAGCTCCTTTCGGAATACCCGTATATTGAACAGATAAAAATTCGCAGAAAGCTTCCCGATACCTTCTTGTTCGAAATTACCGAGCGCGTTGCGGCGGCATATGTGGTTTCGGACGGCAACCGTTGGTTGATAGACAGCAACGCCCACATCCTTGAGCGAATCGCGCCGGATACGGAGATAAAGGTGCCGAAAATATCGGGGTGTGAGGTTATGACTCCTGTTGCCGGCTCGCCGCTTATCCTGAAAAATCAGGACCAGCTTCCGGTTCTGCGTGAGGTGCTCACATCACTTCGCCATACAGGAATGACAGAGAGTATCTCTCGCGTTGAAATTGATAAGCTGTATGATATAAATCTTGTTTACGGTGACAGGTTCCTTATTGTTTTAGGCGATGCAAGCGAGCTTGCCAAGAAGATAGAGATGCTTCGGGCGGTGATCGGACAGCTTAACGATTTTGACAAGGGAACGATAAACGTAAGCGCGGTCAAAGAGGCACGCTTCCGTCCAAATGCTTCCATCGACCTTTCTGAAAAGAAGCAGGAGACGCCTGTTGTGGAAGATGTTAACGAGGAACCGGTTGCAGAAGCAGAAACGGATCAGTCCGAGAAAACGACAGATTCCGCGTCGGATACAGGCGCGGAAGGTGAGGAGAATACGCAGAATCCGGAAGAAAAAAATTCCTGAAACAATAAAAAATCAAAAAAATTTATAATAATTTGATTATTACTATTGACCTTTTGACAAAAAACATATAAAATATATAATATGTAATAGTAATCACAAAAGATAATCTCAAGGAGGATTTACATATGCCTTTCGAGTTGGATACCGGCACAGATGTTATTGTACCTATTAAAGTTATAGGAGCAGGCGGCGGCGGGGGTAACGCCGTTAATCAGATGATCAATTCGGGTGTTCGCGGAGTTGAGTTCATTGTTATGAACACAGACCGCCAGGCACTTCAGAAGTCCTGTGCAACCTACAGAGTTCAGCTTGGTGAAAAGCTGACGAAGGGGCTCGGCGCAGGCTCCGATCCCGAGGTCGGAAAGAAAGCGGCAGAGGAAAGCCGCGAAGCAATAAAGAAAATGCTTGAGGGCACCGATATGGTGTTCATCACGGCAGGTATGGGAGGCGGCACCGGAACAGGTGCGGCACCTATCGTTGCAGAAATTGCAAGGGAGATGGAAATTCTCACAATCGGTGTTGTTACAAAGCCGTTCGGCTTTGAAGGCAAGCGCCGTATGCTTCAGGCAGAAGAGGGAATTGAAACCCTCCGCGCTAAGGTTGACTCGCTTGTCGTTATCCCGAACGAGCGTTTGAAGTGCGTTTCAGAGCAGAAGATAACCTTCCTCAATGCATTTGAAATTGCAGACGATGTTCTTCGTCAGGCGATCCAGAGCATTTCGGAGCTTATTTCCGGCGGCGGTCTTGTTAACCTTGACTTTGCTGACGTTAAGAAGATTATGAAGGATGCAGGCTATGCTCATATGGGTGTCGGCCGTGCATCGGGTAAGGATAAAGCGGCAGAGGCTGCACGCATCGCGATTCAGAGCCCGCTTCTTGAAACTTCAATCAACGGTGCTCACGGTGTTATCATCAACATCACAGGCTCTCTTGATATCGGTCTTGATGAGGTTGAAATTGCAGCTGAGATGGTAAGAGAAGCAGCTCACGAGGATGCAAACATCATCTTCGGTGCGGCGTTTGACCCGTCTCTTGAAGACGAAATCCGCGTTACTGTAATCGCAACCGGCTTTGAGGGTAAATCCACTCCGCTTCCAGTAAAGGAAGAGAAGAAGGAAGCTCCGGCGCCGAACGTGGATGACGGTGCAAATCTGTTTTCAAAGTTCACAAGCTCTTATGCTGAGTTTGATACGGATGTAAAGGAAACAGAGCCGGAGCAGGTAGCGCTTCCCGAAGAGAAGGATGACGATCCGTTTGAGATGATAGAAAAAATATTCAGAAACAGAGGCTAAAAAATACAGGGAGGGTTGTTCTGTTCGGGCTGATGGCCTGATAGGGCACCCTTCTTTTATTACGGAGGAGAAAATAAAAATGGCTTATGCTCAGATTATCGCGGAGGCATTTTCTGTCCGCGAGGATTATGTGGAAAATATTATTGCATTACTTGATGAAGGAAACACCATTCCGTTTATTGCACGTTATCGAAAAGAAATGCACGGAACGATGGACGACCAAACAATACGCCAGATCGCGGACAGGCTTGAGTATCTCCGTAACCTTGATGCCCGCCGCGAAGAGGTGAGAGGGCTTATTGAAGCACAAGGAAATCTCACCGAAGAGATATCTGCCGCACTCGATAAGGCAGAAACTCTCTCGGAAATTGATGATATCTACCGTCCGTTCCGTCCGAAAAGAAAAACGCGCGCATCAGTTGCCCGTGAAAAGGGGCTGGAGCCGCTTGCAGAAGAAATTATGGCATCGCAGACCACATCTGCAGACCCGTTTGAGATGGCAAAGCAATATATAGATGCAGAAAAAGGCGTTGAGAATGAGGATGCAGCACTTGCAGGTGCGTCTGATATCATCGCGGAAAACGTGTCCGATGATGCCGAGGTCCGCAAGCGTGTAAGAAACCTCGTCCGTTTTCACGGAATTGTTATCGCAGAGGCGGCAAAAGAGGGAGAGGACAGTGTATACGCCACGTATTATGAGTTCCGTCAGCCGGTTGAAAAGCTTGCAGGGCACCGTGTTCTTGCGCTTAACCGCGGTGAAAAGGAAGGATTTTTGAAGGTGTCGGTTGAGACTGATCCGCTAAGACCTCTCAATAGCATCTGCTCGCTTTATGTTCAGGGAACAAGCGCGTGTGCTACGGTTGTTCGCAACGCTTGTGAGGATGCATATTCCCGCCTTATATATCCGTCAATTGAGCGCGAAATACGCTCAGAGCTTACTGATGCCGCGGCAGAGGATGCAATAAAGCTTTTTGGTATGAATCTGCGCCAGCTTCTTCTTGCGCCGCCGGTTAAAGGAAAAACGGCAATCGGTCTTGACCCGGGTTACCGCACAGGTTGCAAGCTCGCCGTTGTTGACAAGACCGGCAAGGTGCTTGACACGGCAGTTATCTATCCCACGCACGGTGCAGGGCAGGAGGCGCGCTCGGCTGAGATACTGAAAGACAAAATATCCCGTTGGGGAGTTGAAATTGTAGCGATAGGAAACGGTACGGCATCAAAGGAAACGGAGATGTTCTGCTCGAAGGTTTTAAAATCAATCCCCGAAAAGGTTTCATATATGGTTGTTTCGGAGGCCGGTGCATCGGTGTATTCCGCATCAAAGCTCGCGGCAGAGGAAATGCCGGAGTTTGATCTTACGCTTCGTTCTGCCGTATCAATTGCAAGAAGACTTCAGGATCCTTTGGCAGAGCTTGTAAAGATTGAGCCGAAGGCGATAGGCGTCGGTCAGTATCAGCATGATATGCCGCAGAAACGCCTTGAGGGTGCGCTTGACGGCGTTGTTGAGGATTGTGTAAACAGCGTTGGCGCGGACCTTAATACTGCATCTGCGGCACTGCTCGGTCATATTTCCGGTCTTACGTCAACCGTATGCAAAAATATCGTTGCGTACCGTGAAGAAAACGGAAGCTTCACCTCACGTGCAGAGCTGAAAAAAGTGCCGAAGCTCGGTGCAAAGGCTTTTGAGCAGTGTGCGGGATTTTTAAGAGTTCCGGGAAGCAGTAATGTTCTTGACAATACGGCAGTTCACCCTGAGTCATACAAGGCGGCAAAGGCGCTTCTTGCTCATTTCGGAATTGACGAGAAAGACATTCTTGAGCAGGGCGATAAGCTTACCGATGCGGCGGCAGGTGCAGACCTTTCCTCTCTTGCAGAAGAGCTTGGTATCGGTGTTCCCACGCTTCACGATATCATCCGTGAGCTTGCAAAGCCGGGACGTGACCCGCGCGGAGAGCTTCCCGAGGCAAGCCTTCGTGAGGATGTTCTTGACATCAAGGATTTAAAGGAAGGTATGACGCTGACCGGAACTGTCCGCAACGTTATAGATTTTGGCGCGTTTGTTGATATAGGCGTGCATCAGGACGGACTTGTTCACATTTCTCAGATAAGCAATAAGTTTATAAAGCATCCGTCAGAGGTGCTTTCCGTCGGTAATATCGTCAATGTAAAAGTTCTTTCCGTTGATGTGGATAAAAAGAGAATAGGCCTTACAATGAAAGGCGTTTAAAGAATGTCTCTGTATTAGATAAGTATTGGTATGCATAAATGACCTTTTTATGAATACATAATAGAAAATGAGAGGGAGCAAGGTGTATTTTAACCTTGCTCCTTTTAGAATATATGTGCTGTTTAGTTCAACAAAATGGAATTTACCGTTATAACTCAATATTGATTTCATACTTATCGTTAATGAGTATGTAGTTCACATTATACTTTTTTGCAAATTCTAACATCTGTGTGTTTTCTAACAATACATTCTCCATTGTGCGCCATTCATCATCCAAACGATTTTCAATGACATTTGCATATTTCTTTATGTCT
>SVLF01000009.1 GCA_015068085.1 Oscillospiraceae bacterium | reverse complement strand
AAAGGAAATAGACGTTGTTTACGACGGCGTTTACGAAGAGGGCACAAAGATATGCATCTCGGCTCCGCTTTGCGAATTTATCAAAATTCAGCTTGATTCAACGCTTGGTGATGCGATTATATACAACCCGCAGGGCAGGCTGGAGTATGAAATTCCGTTCGGAAACCTGCGCAGGATGTATTCGGAATATTCCTTTGCCGGACGTGGCCACAAAATTCAGGTAAGTGAGCCGACGGAAGAGGAGATTTACGGCACGCGAAATATTGCGCTTAATCCGTATGATGTTCGTGGGCAGAAGAAATATTTCCCGCATGCATCTGCAAATCTCGTAACGCGTGATAATCCGACGTTCTTTGAGCGAAATGCGATAGACGGTATGCGCGAAAATATCGGTCACGGACCGTATCCGTTCCACTCATGGGCGGGTGGCGCACGCGAGGATCTTGAATATAAGCTTGATTTCGGCGCACCGGTAGAGGTGGAAAAGCTTGTGTTCTATCTCCGCGCGGATTTCCCGCACGATACATACTGGAAGAGCGTTGACGTTATCTTCGACGGCGGCGAGGTACATACCGCCGAATTTGAAAAGACCGAAAAAGGGCAGGAGCTTGTTCTGCCCGAGGTAATAAAAACCAAAACCGTCAATCTCAAAAACTTCCGTCAGGCAACCTTCCCGCTTTCGTGGGCGGCACTTACGGAAATTGAGGTTTACGGAAAATATATCAAGGAGGATTTAAGTAAAATGGAAATCAGAAACGCATCAAACCCGCGCGACATGAAGCACTACACAACTGAACGCCTTCGTGAAGAGTTCCACATTTCAAAGCTCTTTACAAAGGATAACATCCGTATGGTTTACAGCCATATCGACAGAATTATCACGGCAGGCGCAATGCCGATTTATCAGGAGCTTCGCCTTGAGGCAGGCAAGGAACTTGCGGCAGACTACTTCCTCGAGCGCCGCGAGATGGGTTGCATCAACATTGGCGGCAAGGGTATCATCACTGTCGACGGTGTCGAGTATGAAATGAACCCGCGCGACGGTATTTACATCGGCCGTGGCAACCGCGAGATTACATTCAAGTGTGTTGACGAAAACGACCCGCCGAAGTTTTACATCTCTTCCTGTCCGGCTCATAAGGAATATCCGACAGTGAAGATTGACATCACAAAGGCAAAGAAGGTTCCCTGCGGAAGTCCGGAAGAGTGCAATCACCGCGTTATCAACCAGTACATCCACCCCGAGGTTATGCAGAGCTGTCAGCTTGCAATGGGTCTCACCAACCTCGAGACGGGTTCCAACTGGAACACAATGCCGTGCCACACCCACGACCGCCGCATGGAGGTTTATCTCTACCTCGATATGCAGGAGGACGATGTTGTTTTCCATATGATGGGCGAGCCGAACGAAACACGCCACATCGTTATGAGAAACGAAGAAGCTGTTATCAGCCCGAGCTGGTCAATCCACGCCGGCGTTGGCACACGCGCATACTCATTCATCTGGGCAATGTGCGGAGAAAATCAGGAATTTACCGATATGGACCATGTCGGAATGAAGGAGTTGTTCTAATATGAAAAATATGTTTGATCTCACAGGTAAGGTCGCTCTCGTAACGGGCGCATCCTACGGCATCGGTTATGCTATTGCAAAGGGTTTTGCAAATGCAGGTGCAAAAATCGTTTTCAACGATATCAATCAGGAGCTTGTAGACAAAGGTCTCGCTTCCTACAAAGCTGACGGCATTGATGCCAAGGGTTACGTCTGCGACGTAACAGACGAAGCAGCAGTTAACGAGCTCGTTGCAAAGATTGAAAAGGAAGTCGGCGTTATTGATATCCTTGTAAACAACGCAGGCATCATCAAGAGAATCCCGATGTGCGAAATGAGCGCAGCTGATTTCCGCAAGGTTATCGATGTTGACCTCAATGCTCCGTTCATCGTATCAAAGGCGGTTATCCCGTCTATGATTAAAAAGGGACACGGCAAGATTATCAACATCTGCTCAATGATGAGTGAGCTTGGCCGTGAGACTGTTTCGGCTTACGCTGCTGCAAAGGGCGGACTTAAGATGCTTACACGCAACATCTGCTCAGAGTATGGCGAATACAACATCCAGTGCAACGGCATCGGACCGGGTTACATTGAAACTCCGCAGACAGCCCCGCTTCGTGAGAAGCAGCCGGACGGTAGCCGTCATCCGTTTGACCAGTTCATCGTTGCGAAGACTCCGGCAGCACGCTGGGGAAAACCTGAGGAGCTTGTCGGACCTGCAGTTTTCCTTGCATCCGATGCTTCCAACTTCGTAAACGGCCACGTTCTCTACGTAGACGGAGGAATCCTTGCTTACATCGGCAAACAGCCGTAAAAAATATGCCGCGTGCTTTTTGGCACGCGGCAGTTTTAATTTTATAATTATTCAAAATATGACTTATCGTGGTAAGCTTTTTTTGCCTGCTCAAGAAGGAAGGTGTCCTCCTTAAACGCCTTATATGCCTTTGCGAGCTTTTCGCTTGCAAGACGTGCGGCTGCCTCTGCGATACGTTCGTTCAAGCCGATCGGATCATGACCGGAGAACCAGTTCGGGTACTTAATTTCCCAACCGCCATCGGCGATATTTACGCCGGCATCAGCAAGGTTTTGAAGCTCCGGAATCTCAAGCGGAAGTCCGCTTTCGATGCCGAGACGATCAAGGTGCACAGACTCCGGTGCGGCTGCCATAATAAGCGCCGCTTCGCCAAAGCAGGCGTGACCTAACAGGATATTCTCGTTGTAATAGCGGAGGATAAGCTCCTCATCCTCTTTTGTAAGCTCAGGGATTGCGCCGGAGCCTTTTTCAAGAAGAAGCTCTGCCATACCGTAGGGAGCGACTTTTATATCAACCTTTGTCCATGCGAAAACTGCCTTGTGGGGCTTCATATTCCAATTTCGGGAAAATTGGTTGAGCCAATGAGTGTTTCCGCCGTGGGAATTGGCAACAAGAATTTTAGTGAATCCGTTTGCGGCAATTTCCTCACAAAGCTGTTCAAGAAGAGTTATCTGCACGCGAACATCAAGGCAAACTGTTCCGTCCGGACGGTAGGCGTGAGGACCTCTCGGAACATCACCGAAGGTGAAATCGGGGAAAATGCAGACCGTTTCAAGCTGTGAAGCGCGGTGTGCTATGTAGCTGCCCTTAACTATATCGGTACCGAGCGGGAGATGAAGCCCATGCTTTTCAATGCAACCCATCGGGATAACGCAAACCTTTTCGGATGCATCACGAAGTGCGGCAAAATTCTCGCTTGTGGTATAAAGCCATCTTGTTTCCATTATGATTCGCTCCTTGCATATTTTTTATATAGTATACCACAAATAACAAGCGATTTCAAGGAAAAAAAGCAGCTGAAAAATGTGCAGATGAGAAAAAATTTATTCCTCTTGATAAAATGCGCGGATGGTGGTAAAATATTCTTATCATCATACAGGAGATAAGGATATGAAAAAAGATATAAATCTGACTATGCTTATGGATTTTTATGAGCTTACGATGGCAAAGGGTTATTTTTCAAACGGAATGAAGGATACGGTAACGTATTTTGATATGTTTTTCCGAAAGATTCCCGATGGCGGCGGCTTTGCGATAATGGCGGGCGTGGAGCAGCTTGTCGATTATCTCAGAACGCTTAAGTTTGACGACGAGGATATAGAATATCTCCGCTCAAAGAAGATTTTTGATGAGGAGTTTCTTTCCTATCTGCGAGATTTTAAATTCACATGCGATGTGTGGGCAGTGCCGGAGGGAACGCCCATTTTCCCGGGAGAGCCGATTGTTGTTGTGCGCGGTCCGGCGATAGAGGCACAGATGATTGAAACTATGGTTCTTCTCACGATAAACCACCAGAGCCTTATTGCAACGAAATCCAACCGCATCGTCCGTGCGGCACAGGGGCGTCCGGTTATGGAGTTCGGCTCACGCCGTGCTCAAGGATATGACGGTGCAATCTACGGTGCGCGTGCGGCGTATATCGGCGGATGCATGGGGACGGCGTGTACGATATCAGAGCGGGATTTCGGCGTTCCGGCTACCGGAACAATGGCGCACAGCTGGATTCAGATGTTCCCGACAGAGCTTGATGCTTTCCGTGCATACGCACGGACATATCCGGATAATTGCGCTTTCCTTGTTGATACGTATAATGTTTTAAAATCCGGCATACCAAACGCGATAAAGGTTTTTGATGAAGAGCTGAAACCGCGCGGATGCCGCCCGAAGAGCATCCGTATCGACAGCGGAGATATGACTTATCTTTCAAAGAAAGCGCGCAAGATGCTCGATGATGCCGGATATCCCGATTGTAAAATTATTGCATCCAACGCACTTGATGAATACATCATCCGTGATATTATTATGCAGGGGGCACAGATAGACATTTTCGGAGTTGGCGAGCGGCTTATCACCTCGCGCAGTGAGCCGGTTTTCGGCGGAGTGTACAAGCTTGTCGGTGTTGAGTCGGATGGCGAAATAATCCCGAAAATTAAGCTTTCGGAGAATATCGAGAAAATCACGCTCCCCGGCTTCAAACAGGTATGGCGCCTTTTCGACAACGAAAGCGGAAAAGCGATGGCAGACGTTATTACGCTCCATGACGAGGTTATAGAGAGCAATGTGCCGTATGAGCTTTTCCATCCTGAGCATACGTGGAAGCGTAAAACGATTGAAAACTTCACGGCGCGTCCGCTTCTTGAGAAGATTTACGACAAGGGACAGTGCGTGTATAAAGACCGCACGATTGAAGAAATCCGCGACTACTGTGCGCAATCGACGGATGAGCTGTGGGCTGAGGTCTGCCGCTTTGAAAACCCGCACAAGTATATCGTTGACCTGTCCGAAAAGCTCTGGACAGTCCGCAAAAACCTTCTTGATGCACATTAAAAAGCAGAATATAAAAATGAACGCAAAAAGAGACGAACTTTTTGCGTTCATTTTTATTTAAATATCATGTTCAGACATTTGGACACATTTCTTCAAGCCGACGCACAGCGCTCATTGCATCGGGAGCATAGAAGTCCGCACCGATTTTTTCGGCATACTCTGCCGTGAGTACCGCGCCGCCGACAATTATTTTGCACCATGGCGCACATTTTCGCAGAAGCTTTATTGTTTCTTCCATTGCAGGAACGGTGGTTGTCATAAGAGCAGAAAGCCCGGCATACGGCGCGTGAAGCTCGCAGACCTTTTCGGCAATTTCTCCGGGTGCGACATCACGGCCGAGGTCAACAACACCGTAGCCGTAATTTTCAAGAAGAAGCTTTACTATGTTTTTGCCGATGTCGTGGATGTCTCCATGTACCGTGGCAAGGACGAATTTTGCCTTTGACGGTGCATTTTCACCGTCTGTCTGCATTGCGCCTTTGATTTTTTCAAAAGCGCTTTTTGCCGCCTCGGCGCTCATAAGAAGCTGGGGGAGATATACTGTTTTATTCTCAAAGCCGCGTCCTACGGTGTCAAGAGCGGGAATTATTTCATTAGTAACAATGTCAAGCGGAGCAGATGAAGAGAGAAGTGCGGCGCAGAGCTGCGCGGCTTTATCCTTAAAGCCGCGGATTATGGCCTCTGAAAGCTCGGATTTAAACTCAGCCTCGTCTTTTTTTACCGTAGCTGTGGCTGCGGAAGGCGCGGTGATGAAGCTTTCTGCAGCAGAAATGTAATCCGCACAGTTTTCGTCAAGTCCATGAAGTGCGCGGTAGGTATAATATACTTTCATCATATCCTGTGAATACGGATTCATTATCGCGGCGGAAAGTCCGTTTTCAAGAGCAAGCGCAAAAAACGTTCCGTTTATCGCATCGCGGTTAGGAAGTCCGAAGGATACATTTGAGACGCCGAGAGAGGTGTGAACTCCAAGCTCGTTCTTTATACGTTTGAGAGAGCGGAGCGTTGTGAGCGCGGCAGAAGGATCCGCGCTTATCGTCATAGCGAGAGTGTCAAAGACAACATCCTTTTTTGCAATTCCGTAGCCTTCTGCAACAGAAAGGATTTTTTCAGCAATTGCAAAGCGTTCGTCTGCCGTTTCGGGAATCCCGTTTTCATCAAGCGTCAGCGCAACGACGACACCGCCATATTTCTTTACGAGCGGGAAGACAGCTTTCATGCTCTCATCTTTGCCGTTGACGGAATTAATCATCGCTTTTCCGTTATAACGGCGAAGCGCACTTTCCATGGCCCCGGTATCTGAAGTATCAATCTGTAAAGGCAAGTTAAGTATCGCCTGAAGCTCGCATACCGTATCTGTAAGCATTCTTTTTTCGTCGATATCCGGAATACCTACGTTGACATCAAGAACATGAACGCCGCGCTCCTCTTGATTTACACCTTCTGCAAGAATATAGTTCATATCGTTCTCAAGAAGTGCCTGCTTAAAGCGTTTTTTTCCTGTGGGGTTGATGCGCTCGCCGATGAGAATCGGCTCGTTTCCGAGCATTACTGCGTGGGTATACGATGAAATGACAGTCAGATTTTTGTCGGCAACTGCGACGGGCGCGATGCCCTTCGTTTTTTCTACGACCTTTTTTATATATTCAGGCGTTGTGCCGCAGCATCCGCCTGCAACGCGCACGCCGAGCTTTACAAGCTCTGCAACCTTCGGAAAATTCTTCTGCATCAACATCAAAAACGGTTTTACCGTTGAGCGATTTCGGAAGCCCTGCATTCGGCTGGAAAACAACAGGAACAGATGCAACGGCGAGAAGCTCTTCCATAACACTGCGAAGCTCGCGCGGGCCGAGAGAACAGTTAGCACCGATAACATCCGCACCCATGCCTTCAAGAAGAGCTACCATTGCAGCGGGAGATGCACCTGTCATAAGCTTTCCGTCTGCGCCGTAAGCGTTGGAAACGATCACAGGCAGATTGCAGTTTTCCTTTACTGCAAGAAGAGCCGCCTTTGTTTCGTAGCTGTCGTTCATCGTTTCGATTATAACAAGGTCTGCGCCGTGTTTTGTGCCGAGACGCACGGTTTTCGCAAAAAGCTTTACTGCATCTTCAAAATCAAGGTCACCAAGCGGAGAAAGAAGCTTGCCGGAAGGACCGATATCCAGCGCAATGAATTTTTCCCGGGAGGAAGCGCTTTCTTTTCTTGCACGACGCGCGTTTGAAAGTGCGGCACTGATTATTTCTTCAAGCTCGGCATCGTCAAACTTCAGCGCATTGGCACCGAAGGTGTTTGCGGTAACAACGTTGCTTCCGGCATCAAAATATGCCTTGTGGATATCGCATATGATATCAGGATGGGTTATGTTCCAACGCTCGGGAAGCTCGCCGGGAAGCAGCCCTTTTGCCTGAAGAAGCGTTCCCATACCGCCGTCGAGATAAACAATATTATTACTTAAAAATTCTGAAAAGTTCATAATTTATGACTATTCCTTTCACTCTTCACTTTTAGCTCTTTTCTCTTCTCTGTCTGAATTCATTCAGACTTCAGCTATCCCCGCAAAAGCCGTCACTGACTTTGACGGAGACATCAAAAGACTGTCGTTTAAATAAACGCCGATGTTTTTCGGACAGTTCAAAACAGAAAAAATGTCCTTCTGCACCTCAAGGGAAAGATCTCCGTAGCCCGGCGAAAAACGCGGCTTTAAAACTACGCTGTTTTCGATTTCAAAATCTCCGCAGAATATATCACAAAGTGACTCAACGCGCTCAGTGCCCAGTGCCTGAAGCATAACCGCCCGTGCAGGGGAAAGCCGCACGTACTTTGCGATAAGACGGTCGAGCGCTGTGCCGACGGTTGCGGTAAAGAGAAGGACATGTTCGCAACCGGAGAGATTTTTTGCAAGTGTTTCCGACTGCACCGAAAAGTGACCGAAATCGCATATGCTGTTCTGTATTTTTGTATCAAGTATGCAGTAACATACCTTATATGCGAAAAGCGGCTCTGCTTCATCCGCACAGCTGTGAAAAAGTTCAAGTATTTCATCGTTTTCTCCGGAGCATCCTGCATAGCGGAGAGCTTCGCGCACGTTGATGTCCGGTGCGGGATATGTTTTTGTTATCACTTCCATACTCATTTTCCGAGGATATCGGAGAGGTTGCTCTGAATTTTTCCTGCGATATCCGGCTTGTTCATGGAGTATACATGGACGTTGGTGATTCCGTTTGCGTAAAGGTCAATAATCTGGTCGGTTGCATATGCAATGCCCGCCTGCTTCATTGCCGCGGGACTTTCGCCGAATTTATCGACAAGACTTTTAAAGCGTTGCGGCATAAACGAGCCGGAAAGCTTCATTGCGCGTTCAACCTGATTGGCGTTGGTTATCGGCATAATTCCGGGAACAATCGGCACTGTAATTCCCGCTTCGCGAATTTTATATAAGAAATTATATAAAAGGTTGTTGTCAAAAAACATCTGCGTTGTAAGAAAATCGCATCCTGCGTCAACCTTTTCTTTAAGATGTGCGATATCATCCTTCTGGTTTTCGCTCTCAGGGTGTATTTCCGGATAACATGCGCCCGCGATGCAGAAATTCCCATCTGCCTCGCGAAGCTCGCGGATAAGGTCGATCGCGTGGGTGTAGTCCCAGCGGCTTCTGTCCTCAGAAAGCTTATCCTCGGGAATATCGCCGCGCAGTGCCATTATGTTTTGAATGCCCGCGGCTTTTATGTTTTCAATCATATTCCGGACGGTTTCTTTTGTGGAGGAGACGCAGGTGAGATGCGCAAGCGTCGGCACATTGTAACGTGCTTTTATGTTTTTGGCGATGTCAAGCGTGTAGCGGCTTGTGCCGCCACCGGCGCCATACGTGACGCTCATAAAGGACGGACGGAGCTTTGCGATTTCCTCTGTTGCGTCCTTCACGCTGTCAAATCCCATTTCTGTTTTGGGCGGGAACACCTCAAACGAAAGCGAAAGTTTCTTCTCGGACAACAAGTCTATAATTTTCATAACTTACCTCTTATATATGTAATAAAAATATTATACCGCCGCAATGTCCGATACGTCAAGCAATTTTATGCATAAAGTGTATTTTTTCATATGTATTCCCTCATAAAATTTATATGAGTATAATTTCGGGAGAGATGCAATATGCGGCTTCAGATAAAAAGAAGGAGAATAAAGCGAGGAAAGGCAGGACGGAAAGGTGTTGCTGTGCTGCTTCTGCTTGCGGGTATATCCGTCGGTATATTCTCATTTTTCAATATGAAAACCTCGCCGATGCTGCGTGAGGTGGCGCAGTCCGAGCTTGAAAGCATCGCCTTTGACATTGTCGGCAGAACGGTTGAGGAGGAGCTTTTGCGCGATGGCGCGGATTACGATGACCTTGTGCATATAGAGAGAAATGCAGCGGGTGACGTATCATCAATAACAACGGATATAAAAAGGCTTAATCTCTTGAAGCTCCGAGTTGTCAATCGCCTGTCGGATGAGATGTTTAAAAGAACAGAGGATGCGATAAAAATCCCGCTCGGAAACCTTACCGGGATAGATTTTCTTACCGGCAAAGGTCCGGATATAACCTTCCGCACAATGTGGGTGTCAAGCGTTAATGGCGAATATCGCAACACGTTTGAAGCGGCGGGGATAAATCAGACGTGCCACCGCATTATGATTGATTTTACAATAAACGTGGGGATGATGTTTGCAGGGCGCGAGATAGGAACGGATGTAGGACTGAGCGTTTGCGTTGCCGAAACCGTCATCGTCGGCGCAGTTCCGGATTTCTTCACGGGGAAAGAGTATGCGGGATAGAGGATAATTAAGATAATCAGAGATTTTCCGAAGCTGCGCTTCTTGGTTTTTCTTGAACAGAAAAACCATTTGTGATATAATAATTTTATTACAGTAGTGCGAAAGTGCTTTGGTGATAACAGGATAATGTTTTTTAGTCCTGACTTGACATAAGGATAGTAATGATGTTTAACGAAGGAGAAGGTTGTATTTGGAACTTTGGGTGATTTTTGTTTTATTATACGGTATATTCAAAGGTGCGCGCGAGCCGATCAAGAAGAAGATACTTGAAAAGCACGATTTGATGAGTGCGTTATTTGCATATACATTTATCGGATTTCTGATGACGGTGCCGATGGCGCGGGATGTGTTTTCCGTTGATGCTGTGTCGCTTGCTTTAATTGCGGTAAAGTCTTTTGTGCTTTTCTTTGCATGGCTTGCAACTTTTGCGGCGGTGAAAAAACTGTCAGTCAGCCTTTACAGCGTTATGGATTTGTCGCGTGTGGTTTTTTCAACGCTTATGGGCGTGATTTTCCTGAACGAAAGCTTGACTTTAAAGGGGATCATAAGCTTGCTTCTTGTTGTTGCCGGCTTGTATCTTGTAAACCGGCAAAAGGATGGGGCTGACAGAAAAACAGACGGCAGGTATGTGTGGCTTGTTCTCTTCTCATGTCTTTTGAATGCGGTATCGGGAATAATGGACAAGTATATTATGTCAACAAAAGCAGTCAGCAGTATCCAGCTGCAGTTCTGGTTTATGCTTATGCTTTCTGTAATGTACTATACATATATTTGCATCAAAGGACAAAAGGCAGATATCAGAGGCTGTGCAAAAAATCCGTATATTTATATTCTGAGCTTTCTTCTGATTGCGGGTGACCGTTTGCTTTTCATTGCAAATTCTTATGAGGCAAGCCGGGTGACGGTCATGACTCTTCTTAAGCAAAGTGCGGTAATCGTGGCAATTCTCAGCGGCAAGTTTGTTTACGGAGAAAAAATAGCGCGAAAGCTTTTGTGCGCCGGAATTATCATTTTCGGAATAGTGTTGGCTGTTGTATAAGAAATGCGGCAAGAAGTTATTGCCATTAAAAAGGATTTTTATCCGGGCAACGGACATTCACCGTATATGATAAAATAAATGTACATAAGCTGATACGGAACGGTTCACAAACTACACATCGGAAGGTGTTTTGATATGGAAGAAATAATAAAAGAATTAAAATCAATTCGTGCGGAGATTGCAGAGCATAATCGCCGCTACTACGTTGAGGATGCGCCGAGCGTGTCGGACTATGAATACGATATGCTTATGCGCCGCTTAAAAGAAATTGAAAAGGAGCACCCCGAGCTTATAACGCCGGATTCGCCCACACAGCGCGTCGGCGGACAGGCGCTTACGGCATTTGAGTCGGTGCGCCACGAAATACCGATGGACAGCTTGCAGGATGTGTTCTCAAAGGAAGAGCTTGCGGATTTTGATGCGCGCGTTAAAGAAGTTGTTCCTGATGCGGAGTATGCGGTAGAGCTTAAAATTGACGGCCT
The DNA here is from genome assembly GCA_015068085.1 of Oscillospiraceae bacterium. GTDB lineage: Bacteria > Bacillota > Clostridia > Oscillospirales > JAAYXM01 > SIG480. The sequence continues at coordinate 55,497 of SVLF01000009.1, read as the reverse complement.
TTCAGTATCCGTTGAGTATGAAAACGGATATCTCGTGCGCGGTGTAACGCGCGGAGACGGAATTACCGGCGAGGACGTCACGCAGAACATAAAGACAATTAAAAGCCTTCCGCTGTATATTGAAAATGCTCCGCGCCGCCTTATCATCCGCGGTGAGGTGTATATGCCGCGCGAGACGTTTTATCGCCTGAACGAAGAGCGTGAGGTGCGTGGAGAAACGCTCTTTGCAAATCCGCGCAATGCCGCGGCAGGATCTTTACGCCAGCTTGACCCGAAGCTGTGCGCTGAGAGAAGTCTTGATATAATAATATTCAACGTTCAGCTTGCCGAGGGCGTGGAGTTCGAAACCCATGCGGAATCCCTTGCGTATCTTGCAAAGCTTGGCTTCAGGGTAAGCCCATATTGCAACGTGTTTTCATCTGTGGACGATGCGTTTGCAGAGGTAGAAAGACTTGGTAATATGCGCGATTCACTCGCGTTTCAGATAGACGGCGCGGTGCTTAAGGTAAATCGCATAAGCCAGAGACCTATGCTCGGTGCAACGGCAAAGTTCCCAAAGTGGGCGGCAGCGTATAAATACCCGCCTGAGCAGAAGCAGACAAAGCTTCTTGATATCATCCTACAGGTCGGACGGACAGGCGTACTTACGCCGAACGCGGTACTTGAACCCGTGCATATTTCGGGCGTTACGGTAAGCCGAGCAACGCTTCACAACAGAGATTTTATAAAAGAGCGGGATATAATGATCGGCGATACGGTCATTGTACAGAAGGCCGGTGATATCATTCCGGAGATTGTGGGAGTGGTAAAGGAAAAAAGACCTCATGATGCACGCGCCTTTGAAATGCCGGAGGTTTGCCCTGTGTGCGGATCACCTGTTTTCTCCGAGGATGGAGAAGCGGCGGTAAGGTGTGTTAATTCCGAGTGTCCGGCGCAGAGAATACGCAACATAGTCCACTTTGCTTCGCGAGATGCGATGGATGTTGACGGGCTCGGCCCCGCTGTTGTCGAACAGCTTGTGGCGGGAGAGCTTATCCGCGACGCGGCAGACCTTTATTCGCTTAAACCGGAACAGATAGAGAAGATCGACCGTATGGGTAAAAAGTCGGCGGCAAATCTCATCACTGCGATAGAAAAGACTAAGGAAAACGACTTGTCAAGGCTTCTTTTTGCGCTTGGTATACGTCACGTCGGGCAGAAGGCGGGCAAAACGCTTGCCGAGCACTTTGGTTCCCTTGATGCCGTGATGAACGCATCAGAGGACGAGCTTTGCACTATTGACGATATCGGACAGGTTGTAGCAAGCAGCATAAAGAGATGGTTTTCGCTTCCGGATTCGCACGAGCTTATTGAAAAACTCCGTGCTGCGGGAGTAAACATGGAGTTCAAGGGAGAAAAGAAGGGAACTGCTTTTGCCGGTCAGACGTTTGTTCTCACCGGTGCGCTTACAAAGTTTACGCGCAGCGAGGCGGAAGAGAAAATAGAAAAGCTCGGCGGCAAGGCATCGTCGTCTGTATCTAAAAAGACAACATATGTTGTAGCGGGAGAAAACGCAGGCTCAAAGCTTAAGAAAGCAAACGAGCTCGGAATTACGGTCCTTACAGAAGACGAATTCCTGCAAATGCTGGATGAGGTATAATGAAATTATTGTAAAACAGAAGCAATAATACTTGCAAAAAGTGCAAAAGCGGGGTATGATTATAAGAGTATGTTGTTTTTGCCGACTGAAAGGAGAAGTTTAAAATGAAGTTCAGGACAGATTTTCTTGCAGAGGATTACAGCGGTCTTTGCTGGTTTCAGGTCCGCACGGCATCTACCGTGCTTGCAGCGCTGCTCGCACTTGCAATAGCATTCACGTTTTTTGGATTAAGCCACAACCTTATAATAGGCTTTCTGCTTTTTGTGATATTCTTTCCGATAATATACATATTGAGAAAGCGCGGGGTGTTCAAGCGTGCGGAAAACAGATATGCGGCGTTTGGCGCATCAAGCGAGCTTTATCTTGAAATTGATGATGATGAAATCCGCCAGAGCGCGGCATCGGGAGAGACCCGCCTTCCGTGGGCAGATGTGTATTCCGTCCGTGAATCGGAGGACAGCTATTATGTATTTCTCACAAAGCGCAAGGCGTTTTATTTCCCGAAACGCAGCTTTGAGAATGAGGAGCAGAAAAACATATTTTTGTCTTACATAGAAAAATATGTTCCTGCAAAAAAGGTAAAAATAAAGAAAAAGTAATTTAGTTATAAGGTGGAATCAAAGTGTTGGATGCAATTGTTGCCAATATAAGCAACGCAATGTACACGTATGTGCTTGTTATTCTTCTTGTGGCGGGCGGACTGTATTTTACGGTGCGGACGCGCTTTGTGCAGTTCCGTCTTTTTGGCGAGCAGCTTCGTGCCGTTACGGAAAAGCCTGCGGACGGAAAGGGAGTTTCATCATTTCAGGCACTTATGGTGTCTACCGCATCACGTGTCGGAACGGGAAATATTATCGGTGTTTCAACGGCACTGTGTCTTGGCGGATTCGGCTCTGTTTTCTGGATGTGGCTTATTGCGATTATCGGCGGTGCATCCGCTTTTGTTGAAAGTACGCTTGCGCAGATTTATAAAAAGCGCGGACGAGACGGCTCTTACGGCGGTCCTGCGTATTATATTGAGGCAACGCTTAAAAGCCGCACACTTGCGCTTATCTTTTCTGTGTTTTTAATTCTCACCTACGGCTTCGGATTCAATATGCTTGCGTCATATAATTTGCAGTCAACGTTTTCTGCGTATGAGTTTTATAATCCGACATATTCGCCGTGGATAATAGGTCTTATTCTTTCGGCGGTGGTGTGCTTCTGCCTTATGGGCGGAGGAAAGCGCATAATCAAAATTACGGGAGCACTCGTTCCCTTTATGGGTGTTGCATATATCCTCGTTGCGCTTCTCATTGTGATTCTTAATGCAGATATGCTTCCGCAGGTATTCTCACGCATTTTTTCAGATGCATTCAACTTTGAAGCGATATTCGGAGGCTTTTCCGGCTCATGCGTTATGTACGGAATAAAGCGCGGCCTTTTCAGCAACGAGGCGGGCGTTGGCTCTGCGCCGAATGCATCGGCTTCTGCCGAGGTAGCACATCCCGCAAAGCAGGGGCTTGTGCAGATACTTTCCGTATTCATTGACACCGTGCTTGTATGCAGTGCAACAGCTTTTATGTGTATGTGTTCGGGCGTTGAGCCGACGGAAGCGCTTTCCGGTGCACCGTATGTTCAGGCATCATTGCAGGCAGTGCTTGGTGGTTTCGGTCCTGTGTTTATAACTGCGGCAATGATTCTTTTCGCATTTACAACGCTTCTCGGAAATCTTTATTATGTGGACAAATGCCTTATATATATGCTTGGGAGAGAACCGGGAAAGACCTTTATGCGGGTTTACCACATCCTTGCATCGCTTGTTATTTTTGTCGGTGCGGGGCTTTCAGCCGATCTTTTGTGGAATATTGCCGATATAACAATGGGCGGGATGACGCTTATAAATATGCCGGTTATTCTTATTTTGTCAAAGTATGCCATTCGCGCTCTGCACAATTATGACGAACAAAGAAAAGCAGGGCTTGAACCGACGTTCCGTGTAAAAGATATAGAGCTTCCGCATAAGGTGGACTACTGGCAATAAGAAGTTGCTTAAAAAAGAGGGTAAAACAATGACATTTGATACACTTATCATGAAGATAATAACAGGAAAGGCACCCTGCGTTGTCGGTCTTGACATTGGCGGGCATGAGCTTCCGGAAAGCTTTTCGGAAGGAGAGAATGCGTCGGAAAATATCCGGGCATTCAACCGGGCGGTAATAGATGCCGTGTGCGGTCTTGTTCCGGCAATTTCAGTGAATATACCCGCGCTTTTACCGTATGGCGTGTCTGTCATCAGCGATGCACTTTCCTATGCGAAGGAAAGGGAGCTTTTCACCATTGCGGATGCAAAATGCAGCGGAGACCCCGCAGCATCGCCTGCCGAGGCAGAGTTTTATTTTGACACTCTCGGCGCAGACTGTGTGACGGTAAGCCCGTATTTCGGTGCCGCAGGGCTTGCTCCGTTTTTTGAAAAGGCGGCGCATGAGAGTAAAAGCGTTTTTGTTCTCTCCCGCTCAGACAGCGGCTCTCCGCAGGATTTTCAGGAGCTTATGGCAGGACTCAGGACAGTCTACCGCGCGGTATGCGAAAAGGCGGCGATGTGGGGAGATAAACGCACCGGTGATATGGGGTATTCCGATATTGGCGTAATGCTCGGCGGTGTTGATAACAAAACGATAGCAGAGCTTCGGCGCACATACAAGAAAATGCTGTTTTTGCTTACCGGATATGACGGCGAAAAGGTAAGCGCCCACGACCTTACCGGAGCGTTTGATATGCGCGGGCTTGGTGGTCTTGTATATGTAACCCGCCCGATAACCGCGCCGTCCGGAGAGGGAGATTTCGGAGAGAGAGTAAAGGCGGCGGCGGAGAAAGTCTGCCGCGATCTGCGCCTTTGCTTCTGATTAAAAAATGAATGAAGTACAGATAAAACTTGCGGTGTTGCCGCGGGATAAAGAAAAAATAAGCGAATATTATGCCGCGGCGTGGAGGGAAATCTTCGGTGAAGAGCTGTTATATGCCCGCGATGCCGCCGCAAAGGCGCGAAGACTGCTCCGGCGCGATGCGGGAAACATCGCATTTGGCTATCTCGGCGAGCGGGAAGCGGGAATCATAATGCTTGATGACAGTGTGTTGCTTTATCCGGGGGCCGGGCATATTTCCCTGTTGTATTTAAAGCCGGATTCTCGCCGGATGGGGCTGGGCTTCGGGCTGGTTTCATATGCGGCGGAAAAGTATAAAAAAGAAGGGAAAAAGCACGTCAGTGTGCGTGTTGCAGAGAGCAACGCATCGGCGTATGCTTTTTACAAAAAACACGGTTTTTATGAGATATTCCGCGAAACGGAGGAAACCGTGCGGCAGATTGTTATGCTGCTTGATATTTAGGAGGTAGTTTGTTTTGGCTCAGAAAAAAGAGGCATCTTTTGTAAAAGGTGCGCTTATTCTCGCGGTTGCGAGTATTCTTGTAAAGGTAATCGGTGCGGTGTTCCGCATCCCGCTCACAAATCTCGTCGGAGAATACACGATGGGACTTTACAGCATGGCATACCGCTATTACTCGATATTGCTTACCATTGCTACGGCGGGAATCCCGATTGCGATATCAAAGATGATTTCGGAAAGCCGCGCGCTTTCGCGTCCGCGTGAGACAAGCCGCATTTTCAAAACCGCAATGAGCCTATGCATTACGATAGGTCTTGCAGGATGTATAGTACTTATTGCTTTTTCTGAAAAGCTTGCTCTTGCAACGAATGATATCAACGCAGCACCCAGCATAGTTGCGCTTGCGCCCGCCGTTCTCTTTATGGCGTGCACAGCGGCGTTCCGCGGGTATTTTCAGGGACACGAAAATATGGTGCCAACTGCGCTTTCGCAGATAATTGAGGCGCTCTCCCGCCTTTTTGTCGGTCTTGCGCTTGCGTGGATATTACTGAAAAACGGATATGACGGAAAATACATATCCGCCGGAATAATAACCGGAATAACATTTGGCACCGTGCTCACCGTTCTTATGATGCTTTTCTTTGCATGGCGCAAGCGCTCAAACGAAGGAAGACTTCCGGACGGCGGGGAACAGATAAGAAAGAGCAGTGAAATTCTCTCTTCGCTTTTGAAAATTGCAGTTCCGGTAACTCTCGGCTCTCTCGTTATGAATGTTACCAGTACTATTGATATGTTCCTTATAACAAACCGTCTTGCCTCGCTCGGATATGATTCCGAGATGACGACATCTATGTTCGGAATATATGAAAACTATGCACTTCCGATTTTCAATCTTGTTCCGTCCATCATCATTTCGCTCAACGTGAGTGTTACGCCGACTATTTCCGCGGCGCACGCTGTGGGAGACCGCGAAAAGCTCACAAAAACGCTTCTTTCCGCGCTTCGGATAGTTGTTATATTCACGCTTCCCGCTGCGGTTGGGATATCCGTCCTCTCAAAGCCTGTGCTTTCAATTCTCTACACCTCGGCATCGGATGTTGCGATAGCGGCTCCCGTGCTTACTATACTCGGAATTGCATCGTTTTTCCTCTGCGCATCATCTCTTACGTCAACTTCAATGCAGGCACTCGGGCATGCTACAATACCGCTTATCACAATGCTTGTCGGTGCGGTGGTGAAGGTTGCGGCAAACTATGTGCTCATTGCAATACCCGGCATCGAGCTTTCGGGTGCGGCGATAGGAACAGTGCTATGTTATGTGATAATAACGGTGCTCAATATGATATGCCTTGCCCGCCTTGTTGGATTCAAGCCCGGTTTTGTGCAGACGTATCTGCGACCGCTTATTTCCTGCGCCGTTATGGGGGTGGCGGTGTATTTCGTTTATCATATGCTTCTCCCGTTTGCGGGAAATCTTATCTCCGTTGCGGCTTCCATATGCGTAGGCGTGGCAGTATATTTTGCAGCGATGATATTCTCGCGCGGAATAACACGGGAGGATGTTCTCGGACTTCCTAAGGGCGAGAAAATTGCTGCTCTTCTCTTTAAAAAGCAGTAAAAGCTCAAGCGTAGTATGAATAAATTCAGGCAGGGAATGTAACAAAATGCAGAGCATTTTGAATTTATAATACATTATTTTGTGTCTTGAACACAAAGAAAGGAACGGTATAAAATGAAAAAGATGTTTAAAAAGGTGCTTATCGCTGTTTGTCTTACAGCAGTGCTCACAGTGGTTGCTTTTGCCTCAAGCTTTGACCACTGTGCGGATGCACTGAATGAAATGGGGCTTTTCCGCGGAACGCAGAACGGCTATGAGCTTGACCGTGTACCGACTCGTGCGGAGGCGGCAACGATGCTTGTGCGCCTGCTCGGCGCGGAGGACGATGCTCTTTCGCTTTCGTATACCGCGCCGTATACGGATGTTGCAGATTGGGCAAAACCGTATGTTCAGTATCTGCATAATGCCGGACTCACAAAAGGAACAAGCGCAACTACGTTCGGTTATTCCGATAAGTGCACCGAGCAGCAGTATGCGACATTCCTTCTTCGCGCTCTCGGATATACTGACGGCGAAAACGGCGATTTTACATACGCAGACGCTCTTGCTTTTGCGGAAGAGTGCGGCGTTGTTGACTTTGTAAACTGTGCAGGAGATGTGTTCCTGCGCGATAATGTCGCCGCAATGAGCTTCACGGCGCTTTCTGTTGCTCCGAAATCCGGAGAGGCAGACCTGCTTACAAAGCTCAAAGCCTCCGGTGCAGTTGCAGATGATAAGGGATATATTGAGTTTTTTGAAAATTACCGTAAATATACAGAAGCGTCAAAAACGGTAAACAATGTCACAACACTCTCGACAGATATCAAAATGAATATGACGTCTGCTGTTGATGGCGTTGAGAATATGAAAATGGACTATGCTCTCAGCCTTGCGGCAGATATTGATGCGGAAAATCCGGATAAAAGCAAAATGAAATATGAGGGCACGATAAAAGCACTCACGGGTATAGGTGAGGGCAAAATGAATGTTGAAATGCCGGTAAGCTACTATTTTGCAGACGGCTGGCTCTACATTGACGTTTCCGGACAAAAGCAGAAAGCGGAGCTTTCATATTCGGATGCTTTGGAAACAATGGATATCAATATGCAGACGGAAGCAAACCCGATTTGCCTTATTAAGGATATAGAGGTAAAGAAAACTGCCGACGGTTATGAAATGTACAATGTCACATGCGCACCGGGTGGTATTAATGCAATAGCAGGCTTGATTGAGACTGAAGATATGGCAGATTATGTATTACTTACAATGTCGGTAAAGCTCCGCGGAGAAAAGCTTGTATCAATGTCAGGTGATATGAAAATGGCAGTTGCAGCAGACGAAAAGACAACGGATATCTCTGTAACATACGAAATGACGAATATAAAAACAGGCGCGGATGTAAAAATCACCCCGCTGCAAAATCTTAGTGAATATAAATAAGGAAAAACACAAAGAAAGACTAATACAGCAAAAGCACGGAAACAAAAAGGTTCCGTGCTTTTGCTGTGCTAATCATATGCTCAAATCAATGTTCTGCATTTTTGGCGTACTCGGACGGAGTTATGCCGGTTTTCGCCTTAAACAGTCTTGAAAAATAGTGGACGGATGAAAAACCGAGTTTTTCAGATATCTGCGTAAGGTTTAAGCGCTTTTCGCTTATCATTCTTTTCGCCGCGCCTATTTTAAGAGAGAGAAAATAGTCTATCGGACCGCAACCGCACTGTGCCTTACATAGCTTTGAGAGCTTTGAAACGCTGATTGAAAGCTCAGAGCTGATTTCTTCCGCCGACAAGAACCTGTGCAGATTGTAGGACAGGAATGTTGTAAGAGCCGCAAACTGTTCATCAAGAGGGTTATTTTTGTCATCGGTGTTTGCTTTGCTGACCGGTGAATAATTCCGGCAAAGGTCAATGAGAAACAGCTCAACAAGCTTTGCCAATTTTTGCAATGCAAGATTCGGAATATCCTTGCGCAGAAACATTCCTCGTTCGTCTGATATTTCAGTAGGAAGAAAAAAACACTCCTCACTCAAAGTTATAATGCTGCGGAGCGCTGAAACCTGCTCGCTTGACAGGTCTATTGCGATGTTCGAAAGGCCGGAAAGAGAGCTTGACTTGCAGGAAAAGCTTACAACGTTGATAACTGCATCCGACGAGCTTGAAACACTATGGAATGAGAAAGGCGCATAGATAATAAGCTGTCCAGGGAGCAAGCAATGAAGCTCGCCGTCGACAAGAACATTGATTTCGCCCTCCTCCAGATACAGAAATTCCCAGAAGTTGTGCGCTTCACCGATATTGTAGCATTCCTCGTATATAAGATCTTCATGCTTTTGGCGAAAAACGGAAATGAAAGATTCAATTGTAATAAAATCCGGTACCGGAATTCCGTTGAACTTTAGCATTTTCTTGCCGCCTTTCAATGTAATTATGCAAAATAGTGTAAATACATTTTTACCTTTTTATTTTATAATATTATATAAAGACTGATAAAGTCAAGAATAATTTTAAAAAGGAAGAAAAAAATGGAAAAAATCAGGTTGGGGCTTATCGGCTGCGGCGGAATGATGAAAAACCATGCTGCGGGAATTTCACTTCTTGATAATGTTGAAATCACCGCCGTGTGCGATGTGGCAAAAGAAAGAGCAGAGAATGTTGCAACAGTCCTCAATAGTCCATACGTGACAACGGATTACACAACAATGGTTGATTATGTTGATGCCGTTCTTGTTGTGCTTCCGCACCACCTCCATTATCAGTGCGGTGTGTTTTTTGCAAGAAACAAAAAACACATTCTTATGGAGAAGCCACTGTGCAATACGGAGGAAGAGTGTTTAAAGCTCATTTCCGTATGTGAGGAAATGAAAGTAACTCTCATGTGCGCATATCCGGTGCGCTACTGGCAGGGCATTGTTAAGCTTAAGGAACTTGTGGACAGCGGAGAGTTCGGCAAAATAATGCAGATGTCAATATGGACAGAACAGCTTACCGTTCTTAAGGAGACAGACTGGGGCGCATCGGCATGCCTTGGCGGCGGTCAGTTTTTCTCCCACGGCTGTCACTACATAGACCTTCTTTTGTGGTTCTGCGGAAACCCCGTTTCCGGTTCGCATTTCGGCACGAATGTCGGAACGCCGTGGTTGCTCAAGGAAGGAACGAGCGCTGTTATCTTAAAGTTTGAAAACGGAGCTATCGGCTATCACGGTGCAACGTGGGGTGCACGCGGCACACGTATGGGAGCAGACTTCCAGATTATGACCGAAAAGGGGCTGCTTGAGTTTGAGTTTGAGTCCGGAGAGGTAAGAATTTACGACGGTCTTGTTGAGCATGAGCCGGGCAAGGAGGATATGGAGCCGCAGCGCTGCAGAGTTGTATGGAAGCGTCCGAACGGCGTAAGCAAGGAAACCCAGCACGAGGTAGCCCATTTTGTTGATTGCGTAATAAACAAAAAGAAGCCTCAGACCGATGCATATTCAGCACTGCAGGGGCTCCGCGTTATATGGAAGCTGTATGAAGCTGAAAAGCTCGGCGTTGTTGCAGACCTTCGCGGAATGGGGCTTGAGGTTTAAAGAAAGTAAAAGCTTAAAGCTTTTAAATATATAATATAAATTTTTAGGAGGAGAAATTTACAATGAAAAGATTTTTAGCAACGATTTTAACAATCAGCATGTGCCTTTCGGTGATGGCATTTCTTCCGGCAGTAAGTGCCGCAAATGAGAATGAGACGGTGTATGATTTTACTGTCCCCAGCGACAAAGTCGCGTTGAAAAGGACAATACCTCTTAATCCTACAGTGACCTCTGCTAATGGATGTTGGTATTCGACAAACACACGAAACTGGAAATGCTTTGATGCTTCTGACAATATAAAACGTTTTTTTGCCGAAGAAGCAACAGAAGTAGCTTTCGATAATGATATAAAATGTTCGACAAGTCAGAACTATTACAATTCGAGTGAGACTACACTTGGATATACAAAAACCAGATTATTGCAGGGACAAGACGCAGGTATTATCTTCCAATCATATATGTCGTTAAAAATAGACGCAACCACTACACAGATAGGGCATCTTGACAATGCATGGATTGCAATTAAACTTGATGTTCCGGAGACTTCAGGAAGATATAAATTGACCTTTGGCTTGACATCAACTGCAATAGCACCGAGTTGTGATATCTTTTGGGCACCGTATGAGGAGGAAGAAGATTCTGGAAGCTATTATGTAAAGGATATTAATAGAATTGCTCAAAATACAAGTATGAAATATGCTGATTCTCAGACGATTGTCATTGAAAATGTTGAGATTGAAAATGAAGCAGACTATTATATTTTAGGTATACGATTAAATGGTAAGAGCGGATACAACAAGATTCAAATCGCAAACATCACCCTTACCAAGGATGAAACTGCTGCACCTACAACCATAAACTACGGCGTGTTTGACAACGTTGAAGACTCTGATGCCGTAACGGTAACCGGCGGAGAAAATAATAAGCTTTTCGGTTCTGTGACTGCAGGAACGGGAATTTCCGCAACTGCAGGTGAAAAAGAAGGCTACACCTTCCGTTATTGGGTGCTCGGCAGCGCCGCAACGGGCAGATACTATAGCTCAGAGAAGACCGTAACAATAAACCCCTATGCAAACATCGCCCTTACCGCGATTTATACAGAAGCTACAGAAGATACAAAGTATCTCGACTTCTTCAACTGGAACGGTGAGTTTGTTGACAGCAAAGAAGTAACGGACGGAAAGGTTACTGCGCTCCCGACACAGCCGACGCTTACGGGATACAGCTTTTTAAATTGGATTCTTGAGGACAACAAGACAACGTTTACGGATGCAACAGTTGAAATTCCCGAGAGCATTTCAAAGGCAATGGCACAGTACACTGCTGTCGACGATTACGACCAAGCGGTTCAGAACAACGGTTCAGAAACCGGCTGGACAAGAAACGGAAAGCTTGTAACATACAGCGAAAATTACGAGTTCTTCACATGGCTTAAAGCTCCCGACGATATTGATGAATACAACGGCGAAGACATAGCAGACAAAATCCCGCTTGCAGTGCTCGAGAGTGACGGTGGAGAAAACTTTATGCTTGAGTATGACAAGGGAGAGTATACAATCAAGGAAGCCGGTATTCTTTTCGGAAAGACTGAAAAGGTTAATGTGGAAAGCGCATATTCAAAGGCAACGGCAAAGTATCTTGAAGAAGATGGTCATGGTCAGCTCACGGCAGCACCGGAGGGCGATCAGGATATGGAGCTTTATGCCCGCGGATATGTGATGTATAACGACAAGGTTATTTACACCGATGCAATAGAAATAAATTATGGCAATTAAAGAAGCATGGGCGGACAATTTTGTCCGCCCAACGCATAGGTAAAGAAGAACGGGAAAGGAGAATTCCGAAAATGAAAAGAATAATCGCCGCAATCTTAACGCTCAGTATCTGCCTTTCACTTGCGCCGGTTATCCCTTTTGCAAGTGCTGCAGATGAGGATGAGCTTTTTGTAGAGACGGTCTATAGTTTTGTTACAGACGGAACGACGTTAAAAAAGACGACTTCAATAGACCCGACGGTTACCGGAAGAGATTGGTATTCAATAAATACACGAAACTGGAAGGGCTTTGACGTCTCTGATAACATAAAGCAGTTTTTTGATGAAGCAACAACATCGATAACTCTTCACGATGTTATTTCAAAAACTGATGTAACGTGGATAAGAAGCAGGGAAATTGATTGGGCAGCGGCACCGTATGACGAGATCAAAGGTGCAAGTCTCAGGTTGTTGCAGGGAATGGATCCCGGGCTTTCGTTCTCACCGGCATTGAAATGGGCAGAAACACTTGCTGCTGCGGCAGGCGGGACGCAAAAAACCGGACAATATCAGGCTCAGCTTGAAGACGCGTGGTTTGCCTTAAAGCTTGATGCACCGGAGACCCGCGGGACGCACGAGCTTACATTCAAATTTGCCAGTACAGTGGTACCGCCGAGCTGTGATATCTTTTTTGCACCCTATGAAGCAGGCGAGGATTCCGGTAGCTATTATATCCAGGATATAAACAGAGTTTTCTCGGGAAGCATTACGCCTGCTGCACCGCCCACTATCGAAGGACTTGATATCGGCGAAGCCACGCACTATATTTTGGTTGTGCGATTAAACGGTGCGAATGTGAACAACAAGCTTCAGCTTGCGAATATCAAGCTCAGAAAGAAGCTTGGAAAGCTTCAGAGTGCCGTGGCTACACTTGATGAAAGCAGCCTGACCGCCGGAGAATATACATATGCTTCTGTTTCTGCGCTTGATACGCTAGGAGAAGCTTTTGCTCTTGATAATGCGGAGATAACATATAAAAGCTCCGATAGCCGCATCGCTGATGTTGATGAAAAAACAGGCGAGGTATACGCAAAGCGCGGCGGAGAGTGTGAGATATATGCCGAGATTTCCGCAGGCGGCGTTAGAATCACAAGCGCGGGAGCACCGCTTTCTGTCACAGCGCCTGCAGATGCGGAAAGCCTTCCTGACGAGATTTTGGCAGGCTTTGCGCTCGGATATATTGAGGTGGGAACTTCAAATTTCCTGAAGGTAACCGATGCCGACGGAAATCCGCTCGGAGGAAATATTGAGCTTACCTATGAGATTGACGATGACGAAATCCTTGCAGAGGACGATGGAAAATTCACGGCTCTCAAAATGGGTCGTGCAGATGTAACGGTCACGGCAAGCCTCGGTGATGATGAGATAAGCAAAACGGTTTCCGTTGCCGTTGTCGGCGAAAATCTCTTCACAAGGCACGGGGTGCGTCACGGTGAATTTGAGCGGGGCGTATATTTCAATGACAACTCTTATAATGGTCTGAAGGTTACTCAGGCGTTGTGGCAAGCTACCAGAAATTTGACTCGAGATACGTTTGATTATGAGTTTTTAGATACGAAATCAGAAATCACCGGCAAGAAGACACGCATCTTAAAGCTTGTTGTAGATGATAAGCCGAATCTTGAGCCTACGGGCATAAAAATTATACGAATTGAGCAAGCGAACCTTTATAACAACGGAGAAAATGAAGAAGCTCACAACGGGCTTATAAACATGGAGATCGGGAAAATCTATGAATTTACGGGACTTGCAAAGATTCAGAATGTAAAAACTTTTCCCGAGATACTTATAAACCCGTTTTATTATAAGCGCACGGGAACAGCTGTTACAAGCTATGACCAAGCAACATGGCAGATATGGGAGGAAACTGAGGGAGATAAGCCGTGGACGATCTTCGGAACTGATCCCATATATGTCAACTGGGATGCAGAAGGCATGGCATGTGATGCCACTATTCTTACAAGGGTGACGAATTCTCTCGGTTCGGAAATGCTGCTTTCAAACCTCGCGTTTCACGAGGTGACCTTTGATAAAGTGAATTTCCTGCCGGAAAAGAGCTTTGAAGGCGCTAAGACCTTTGATACCTTCAAAACAACAGCGGTGGCAATATCCGGAACAGGCAAAGAAATTGTACTGGGCGACCCGGCTAAACCGTTTGCTTTTAAGTATTCGACATCTGACCCATTGGTTGCAACAGTCGACGACTACGGCACAATCACGGCAGTTGGCAACGGCGAATGCGAAGTCTATGCCGATTTGACGATTGGCGGTGTACCGCAGAGGGGTGTTATATCTGTTTCCCTTTCGGGACTTGACGTTAAGCTTAATGAGGTCGTGGCAGAGGCACCGGAGACTCTTGAGGTCGGTGCAAGCGCAGACGTATCGGTAACTTGCTATGACACAACAGGCAGCGAAGTGGATATGAGCGCGGCAGGGAATATGCTTCTTTATGAGAGTGAAAACCCTGCAGTGGCAGCAGTTGACGAAAACGGAAAAATTACGGCAAAAGCGTCGGGAACAACACTTATTACAGTGTACGCCGTGAGCGGGGACGCGACGAAAAAAACAAGCTTTTCCCTGAGTGTAACGGACGGGACTCCTCTTGAGCGTGTTGTTATAAGCGGAAATCCAAGAGTTGAAAAGGGCTTTTCCGAGAAGCTTTCCGCAAGGGCGTATCATACAAGTGGTATGAAAAGTTATATAGACGGCGTGGAGTGTACACTCAGCTTTTCGCCTGCAACTTTGCAAGATGCGGAATATCTTGACGTATCTGCAGACGGTACTGTAAGTGGTAAGAAGGAAGGAAACGCGGGAGTTATTGCTACGGTGACAAAGGATGGTCAGAGCGTTGACAGTGAAGTCTTTTTCATAGAGGTTATCCCGCAAGAGCCAAAGGATAAGGTTTACGACTTCCAAGCGCTGCCTGAAAATGTGGCGGCAACAGCGGCAACGGTAGGAAAGCTCGGATGGGAGCTTGACCTTGAAAATACCTCGAATTATATTGTTTCGAATGTATCAAAAAATCCGGGGCTTTGCTGCAACAACGGTTATGCAATGATAGTCGGAATTAACAGCATAGTTCCGGGGAGAGAAGCAGACACCGTTATAAATATCTCCGTAGATTACGACGGATGGTATGAGCCGAGCTTTATGGGTGCGCTCGCGCCGCAAGGTGGTTATACGCATCTCTATATAGACGGACAATACATAGGTGATTACGGTATGTATGGTCCGCAGGATACGCTTCTCTCAATAAAGCCGGTTGTAAAACTCAATCCGGTATTTTTAAAAAAGGGCATTCACAAATTTAAGGTACGAACCTACGGGAAGGGCGGAGAAAACGGAATAAAGCAATATCTGCGACGACTCTCTTTGAAATATCTTGAGGAAAAGCCGCAGATTGAAAAAGTGGAGACATTACCGGCGCGTGAAACTCTTGCCGTCGGAGAGTCGCTTGCATATTCCGTCGTCGTAGCCCTTACAAGTGGAGGAGAATATGTTTTCGGCCCGGATGATTTGGGAAATGAGAGCGGTGACGCAGGATATGAGCTTGTGCTCGGCGGGGATGCTCTGGAACTTCGTGACGGAAAGCTACGTGCTGCATTAACCGGAAGCAGTACTGCAGGTGTACGTGTATGGTGCCTGGGTGATGAGGCAGAAAGCGAGACGTGCACAATAACGGTTACGGATGAGAAAATCTTTCGCGCCGAGTTCGGCGAGCGTGTGTATCAGCTGAAGCCGGGAGAAACAGCCGAACCTGAGATCGATGCATACCTTGAAAGTGGTGCTGGGATTTCGGCCGATGATTTTACCGTAAGCTACGACACCGACGAAAACATCGTAAAGTTTGAGAACGGAAAGCTCGTTGCTGTAAATGCAGGCGAAACGATGGTTCGTGCAACCGTAACACTTGCCGGAAACAGTGTGGTTGCCGAAACAAAGGTAATCGTTTTGTCAAGCGGATTTACAACCGTTTCCCTGAGTGTACCGTCACAGGTTATTAAATATGGATCTGACGGCTTTGACATAAGCGTTGCGGCTTTCGACGATACGGGAAAAACGCTTGATGTTGCAGATGCTGATATTACGTTTGAGAGCAACAACACAGATGTTGTTGAGGTTTCTTCCAACGGACACATATTCCCGCGAGAAGAAGGCACTGCGGAAATAGCTGTTGCCGTAACGCTTGAAGGCGTAACCCGTTATGCAGAGCTTTCTGTATCCGTCCGCCGCGGAAAGGTTGCAGCAAGCTTTTACACACCGGAGAAAATTGTTGCAGCGCGTGAGAATGTTCAAAAATACAAATGGGCAAAGGAGCTGAAAGACACAGCCGTTAAAACTGCTGATAAATATTTACAGCATGTTGATTTAATATACGACTCAATTACCTCTGATGGGCTTCCTCGCGCCTTCTATCTCTGCAAAAAAGATGATCCGGAGCCGAGATATTGCCGTTATTGCGGGTGTGATGTTTGGGAAAAGTATGGAAGATACGGTTTTAAAGTAGATCCGCTCGCCCGGGCGTGGAAGGTTCAGTGTCCGGATTGCAAGCGCCTTTTTCCGTCAAATGACTTCGAGTCGTTTTATAAGCTTGCTCTTAATGAGAGAGGGGAATTTGACCGAGAACTCGGGCTTAAAAGACACCAGGAGATGTTTGGCGGAACTTACGGATACGGCTATCTGAAAAATGATTTATATTCTGAGCTTCGTGACACCGGGAAAGATCCGAGGACAGGTGATCCGATAACGCACGGATGGGGAAAGCTTCCGAAAGAACCGGAAAATATCGCAGATGTCTGGGGCGTCGACGATGGCTTTGGATATGAGACGGGAAGGTTGTCTCCGAATGGAACCGGTGAAACGCATGCCTACATTCCGTATTATAATTTCTTTGGTATCTGGTTGAATTTGCAAGGATATGAAGGTCTTGTTCACACATCTCTGAAAGCGTTTAGAGATGCGTATATATACACCGGCGATGAGAAGTATGGAATAGCCGGTGCAAAGCTTATCGACAGAGTTGCCGATTTCTATCCGGATTATGATACAGAGAAATATTACGGCCCGTTTTTCCCTTCTGTCAGTGGATTTGGAGATGGGAAAATTTTGGGAAATACATGGGATGCGGCATTCTTCACCGAAGATATCGTCGATGCATATGACGTTTTCTTTGATTTGTATGACAGGGCAGAAGTTGTAAGCTATCTCGCGGAAAAGGCAGAAAAATACGGTCTTGAAAACGACAAAAGAGACGGAGAAGCCATAAGGCGCAATATTGAAGAAAACTTTCTTATCGAAATTTTTGAGGGAACAAAAAGAGATCAGTTTGCCGGAAATTACGGTTTTAAGCAGGATTTACTTTCAAAAGCGGCAATCGTGCTTGATACTCAGCCAAAAACGCAGGAAATGATAGATTTCGTAATGCAAAACGGAACGAGATATGCAAGTACAGCCAAAGGTGAAGCATGGTGTACGGGCGGGAACGTACTTGCCCAGATTGTAGATGTTGTAACCCGCGACGGCTTCGGGAATGAGTCCACAATGGGATACAACTCAATATGGCCGGAGAATTTGCTTGAAACAGCGCAAAATCTGAACAGTTATGCCGAAGTAGCAGAAGAAGATAATCTGTTAAAAAACCCGAAATTCATAAAAATGCTGAAGATTTATACTCCGACGCGTCTTGCCGGCAGAAGACGTGCAAACATCGGCGACGATGGAGGCACCGCGGGTGAGGATGGGCGTATGAACAACAGCTTGTTGCTTGCGGGATGGCAGGCAACAAAGGACCCGTATTTTGCACAGTGTCTATACCTGAACTCGGGAGGAGCCCTTGAAGATCTTCACTATGACGTTTTCACAAAAAATCCGGAGTCAATTCAGGATGAGGTGAACTCTGCTATAGAAGCCTATGGTGAGTATGACGAGTCAAAAAGCTCGGCGTCCACGGGATACGGTTTTGCTGCACTGCGCGACGGTACACGTTTTGAAAGCAGGGATACATCGGTTGTTAATGACACGATGCGTGACTGGTGGATGTACTTTGGAACTGCCGTTAGTCATAAGCACCATGACGGTATGAATCTCGGTATAGATGCATATGGACTCAATATGGCTCCCGACCACGGATATCCTGCTGAGATGACGGGCGAAGGTGCGGTAACGCGTACACAGTGGACGGCAGGCACCGTATCGCACAACACGGTTGTTGTAAATGACGAGCATCAGACCAGAGGACTGAAAACAGCTGATCTTCTGCACTTTGATGATTCGGGTGAGGTTAAGGTTATGGATGCTGACGGAGCTGAGTTCTATCCGATGCACACAAGCACCTATCGCAGAACCGTTGTTTCTGTAGATGTGGATGACACGGTATCCTATGCACTGGACTTTTTCCGGGTAGTAGGCGGAGATGAGCATGTATATAGCTTTCACAGCCAGTCTGAAAAGGCCAACATGGAAGGCGTGACGATGGTTCCACAGCCTATGGGAACATATGCGGGAGCAGACATTCCTTTCGGTGACACAACAAGGTATAAGCTCGATAACGGCTATAACTGGCTTTATAACGTCGAACGCGCAAAGAATCCGAAGACGGGGACGTTTATGGCGGACTTCAAGGTAGAGCGTTTGCGTCCGGCAATGAAGTCATATCCCAAGAAGGATTGGCATCTGCGCCTTACAATGCTCAATGATTTTGAGGTAAGCGAGGTCGCGCTCGCAGACGGAAAGGCTCCCACAACGAAGGGCAATCCCGAAAAGTTTAGATATCTCCTTGTAAGGCGAAGCGGAGAAAATCTCGATACGCTTTTCACAACAGCTCTTGAACCGTATATCGGGCAGAGTGCGATAGAGAGCCTTGAACGCGTAGAGGTAACTCGTGCTGACGGAAAACCGATGAGTCCGTCAGAGCCTGTTGCAGCAATAAAGGTCAAGCTCAATAGCGGAAGGTGCGATTATGTAATCTATGCCGCAAACAACGAGGTAACGTATAACGTCGGAGAACTTTTCGAATTCTGCGGTTTTGTAGGTGTATATACGCTTGACGGTCAGGGCGAGGTAGTCAGAAGCTACCTTATGGACGGAACAAAGTTAGGTCAGACAGAAGCCGAATATGCCGCATTGAAAGGCAGAGTCAAAGGCTTTACTCAGGGGCTTCCCAAGGGGACGGTGAATGAGTTTACAGGGGCAACTGAATACAAAAGTTTTATAGAACTTGAGCTTGATGAGGATTACGAAAGCCTTGACTGCAATTCAATTATCGGAAACGTCATCAACATAAAAAACGACGGCGTGGATAACGGATCATACATAATCGAAAGCGCCGAGAAGAACGGAAGAAAGCTTACCGTCGGCGTCGGAGACGTTTCACTCATCCGAAGTCATAAGGCTTCAAGCAACAAAGAAAAGGAGTATATTTATAATATTGCCGAAGAACAGGTCGCACAGATTCCGCTTGCAACGTATAAATCAGAGGCACCGGAATTTACACCTGTAGCAGATGCCGCAGTTTCTGCCGGAAGCTCGATTTCAATTCCGATTTCGGCAACAAGCGAAAGCGGAAAGGAGCTTACTCTTTCGGGAACTGTTTTACCGCGAGGAATGTCGCTCAACAAAGAAACCGGAGTTCTGACATGGAAGCCGGACGACAGTCAGGTCGGAGATAATCACGTTGCAGTCACAGCATCTGATGGTGATCTCGCATCAACGGTTCGCTTTACGATAACCGTTTACGGACGTACAACCGGAACCGGAACTTCAACTGATAAAGAAACCTCCGGAGATAAAGAAGTAACGGGAAATTCCGGCGCTGCAGGCAGCGGGGGCAGCGGAGGCGGTGGCGGTGCCGCACCGTCCGACAAACCGGATGACACAACAAACACCGACCAAACCGATACCTCCGATGAAAAGGACGATGATGAAAGCCTTCTCCTCGAGGAGAAGGTGCCGAGCGGAGACGAGGCGGATGAGGTGGAAAAACCTCAATTCACCGATCTCGGCAACCACTCATGGGCGGCGGACGCAATAAACACGCTTGCCGCAGCCGACATAATACGCGGAACAAGCGAAACCACATTCGCCCCCGCCGCAAACATAACCCGCGCGGATTTCGCCCTGCTGCTTGTCCGTGCATTCAATCTCACATCGGACAACGCAGAGAACTTTGCAGACGTATCTGCTTCCGATTACTTCGCAACAGAGCTTGCAATAGCACGAAACACAGGCATCGTCAACGGCATCGGTGATAACAAGTTCGCCCCGCGAAACCACATAACCCGCCAGGATATGATGGTAATCGTATATCGGGCATTGCAGAAACTCAATGTAGGGTTCGGCATTTA
Organism: Oscillospiraceae bacterium; assembly: GCA_015068085.1. Taxonomy (GTDB): domain Bacteria; phylum Bacillota; class Clostridia; order Oscillospirales; family JAAYXM01; genus SIG480. The sequence continues at coordinate 35,175 of SVLF01000009.1, read as the reverse complement.
TGACGAACCGCAATACCCCGACTTTGACACCGTTGCTCCTTACGCAAAGGAAGCTGTCACCGCGCTCATCGGCGCAGGTCTCGTCAACGGTAAGAACAATCTCATCGCTCCGACTGACTACACAACAAGAGCGGAAGTCGCGGTTCTCATAAAGAGAATATTGGATTACGTAAAGAAATAAATCCATTTTGTAGGGGCGGGGCATAGCTCCGCCCGCTAATCAGAATTTATTTACCAAATACAACAAAAACAGGAAAGGAATTTCAAAATGAAAAAACTTATCGCAGTAACTCTTGCAACGGTAATGCTATTTGCGCTTTGTGCTTGCGGCGGCGAAACCAAAGAAGAAACTGTTTTGGAAAACGTGAAAAGCACAGACCCTCTTACAAAAGAAGATGTAATACAAATCTGCATTCGCTCGCACCCAAGTTGGCCATATGATGAAGATTGGAAGGTTTGGCAGTATATCGAAGAGGGATGCGGAGCAACGCTTAATGTAAATGCAGTTCCCGAGTCGGAATATGCCACAAAGCTCACACTTATGTTTACCGATGCAAAAACAGTTCCGGATATTGCTGTTTTCAACAATAAAAATGAGCTTGACAAGTATTCTCGTCAGGGAGCTGTGATTGCGGTTGAGAATGTAAAAGAGTGCATGCCGAATCTTATGAGGTTTTATAGCAGCCTTTCTGAGGACGAATACAGTCAAAAGGTGAATATGAGTCGTTCGGCGGACGGTAAGCAGTATTTCATTCCTAATTTCGGTCGTGAGAAAACTCAGAATGTCCGAGCATGGCTTTATCGAAAAGATATTTTTGATAAGCATGGCATTTCTGTACCGACAAGCTTTGATGAGTTATATGAGGTTTGTAAAAAACTCAAAGAAATATATCCTGACTCCTATCCCTTTGCAGTTCGCTCAAAATTAGCAAACTTAAACGTAACCGGTTCTTCGTGGAAACCCTATTGGGAAATATCCGTGTATTATGACTACGAGAACGAAAAATGGAGTTATGGTGCGCTCGAAGAGACTATGCTTAATGTGCTTACATTCTATAACAAAATGATTAACGAAGAACTCCTTATGTCGAACTTTATGAATATTTCAAACGCGAACTGGCAGGAGCTTATCACTACCGACCGTGGCTTTATTATGCCTGAATATCAGACCAGGATAGATTTCTTCAACTCTCTTTGTCGGGAAAAGAACCCTGAGTTTAACCTTACAGCTATGGTTCCGCCGGTAGCTGATGCTGAAAATGGTGTTGCAATGGTGAATAAGTATAATTACGATCCGTACGGACTTGCAATCTGCAATTCTGTAGATGAAAAGAGAATTATAAATGCGGCGAAGTATATAGACTGGCTTTATACAGACGAGGCAGTAGAGCTTGTTTCTTGGGGTAAAGAGGGAGAAACCTTTGAAATAAAAGACGGTAAAAAGATGTTTATTCAAGATGAGAATGGAACACAGATACAAACACTTTACGGCTTCAATTCTTACGGTTCGTTCTCGAAAATTGATTCCGACTCTGTTCTCACTTCTGAATCTGAGGATATTGCCGAAACACGTGATATGGTACTTGAACACACGATGCCTTATTTTAATCCTCTTAGCTTTGTTGCGTTTACTGACGAAGAGGCAGCACAGATTGATAAAATCGGGACGGGAATAGATACCTACTTCAACGAAAACATACATAAGTTTATCATCGGTCAAAAACCGCTTTCGGAGTTTGATGAGTTCAGAAATGAACTTAAAAACCTTGGTGTTGATGAACTTCTTTCGATATACGAGAGCGCTTATAACAGAATGAAATAACAAGCAAAATAGAAGACCTGCGAGGATTATCCCGCAGGTCTTCTATTTAAGAAGTAACAAGTATAGAGATATTTATGTTACAATTCATCCGCGTCTTCGTGTTGCGGCGGCGCAGAGGAGCCCGCCGAAAAGCGCAAGAGAAGCCCACACCCATATGGTTACGTTCCAGCCGAAGCTTTCGGAGATAAGCGCAATGCCATAGGTAGAAAGCGCACTTCCGAGATAGGTAAAGGAATTGAGAACGCCCGATGCGGTAGAGGTGTTTTTAAAATACATAGGAACCATACAGACGAGCAGAAGGTTTACGCCGTGCATTGCGCCCGTAAGCGTTGCGGAGAGAAAGACCGAGAGCGCGGCACTGCCGGATGACAAAAACGCAAGAAGCACTGCCGCGGCAACGCCGACAACAAAAATATACGCAGAGAGCGTAAGCTCGTTTCTAACCTTGCTGTTACGAAGCCACAGCGTTGCGCGGAAGCAGATTATGCTGAATATAGGAAGAATAACGCCGGTGAGGATTGATATCGAGCTTCCGAGGTCGTAAACCTCGGCAATATACGTCGGCATCCACGTCGTTATGCCGTCACGCAGCGCCCCCTGGCAGATTATTGCAACAACTATTGCAACAAGAGCAAATCCGGAAAAAGGATTTTTTCTTTCGGACGAGGCTTCTGCGCTGTTTGATTTCGCAGAAACGGAGGTATCGGTATTACGAAGCGCAAGCATCCAGACAAAAGCCATTATAATGCACATCCCAAAGGAGAAAAAGAACATACCTCTCCAGCCAACTGTTGAGATAAACAGCGGGGAGAGAAGATAAACGGCGATCGTTCCGATTGAGCTTCCCCACGATACGCGCACCGTTGCGATGCGGTAGGTTTCATCATCGAAAAGTCCGGTCATAATTTTTACAAGTGGCGGCCACATAAAGCTTTGTGCAAATCCGTTTACTGCCCATATGCCGACCATCATTCCGGGCGTGGGGCAGAAAGGAATACAAAGATTCATAAGCGCTGTGAGCAAAAGCCCGCCAAGCATAAGTAGCTTCGGATTTATGCGGTCGCCCATATATCCGCTGACGAGCTGACCTGCGCCGTAGGTTATAAAGCTTGCGGTTACGGCAAGAGAAACATCGCTTTTTAAAAATCCCTCTGCGCGCACCATTTCAAGGAGAACTGCACCAAAGTTTATGCGGGAGATATAGCTTGTGAAATACATTACAGAGAAGAGGAAAATTAAAAGATTAGTCCTCTTTTTCGTCATTGAAGTGTTCATATAAGAGCATTCCCCTCCCATTCGGGGCTTTCGTCCACGCCCGTAAGACGTGCAATTGTCGGGGTGATATCCATAATATTTACGTCGCGTTCTATCTCTCCCGGGGCAAAGTCCGGACCGAGCAGAATAAGCGGGATTGTCATATCCTCCGGCATATCCATTCCGTGGATACGGTTGTGTCCGCCGTGATCTGCGGTTATAATGAATGTGTATTCATCACGGTATTTTTCAACTACTCTTTCAATATTCTCCCACGTAGCACGGACGGACTCCATATATTCTTCACCCATCCATCCGAAGCTATGCCCCGCACCGTCGGGAAAGCCGAGATACAGGAAAACAAAGTCCGGTGCTTCTTCGGCAATATAGTTTATTGCATAGCCAGTGTGTTTTGCATCACTTATTTCATAATTACCGCGCGAAAACATCGAAAAAGCTATTTTCCCCGGCCGCCAGAGGTCGCGGAGCTGTTCCCAGTCATAGAAAACGGCAATTGTTTTCTTTGCGTTGTTCAGCTGCTCGCAAATTCCGTCAATCGGACGCACGGGCGGCATATACAGGTTGGTGGTTGTGCCGTGGCGCTCGGGCGGAACGCCTAAAAAGAGAGACATATGGCACGGAAGCGTGGCTGACGGGAAAACGGTCTGCGCGCGCATGGTATACGCACTTTCTCCCATAAGCTTTTGTACGTACGGAAGATGCTCCATAGAATCAGGACGCATACCGTCGGCGAGGATAAGAATAACTTTTTTGTTCATTTTTGGCACTTTCCTTTCAGAATTGTAAGATTGTTTTCGCGGTACAGGTTAAAGATAGTGTCGGGCAGATTTCCATCGGTTACGTAGATGTGCTCGGGATTTAAATCACACAGCTTGCACAGCGACGTTTTTTCGAATTTTGAGCTGTCGGCAAGAACAATGATTTTGTCTGCAATGGAAAGGAGCGTGTGCTGAACATCGGCAAGCTTTAAATGGAAATCCGAAATTCCACAAGAGAGTGAAATGCCCGTGGGGAAAATAAAGGCTTTTGCAACGTGGAGCGAACGCAGGTTCTGTGCGGTGAGATGCCCCCAGAATGCATCTTCTCCTTTGTCGTAGCTTCCGCCGACAAGAACGGTCTGTATTGTCTCTGAGTGGGAAAGGATGTTGAAAACACCGAGCGAATGGGTAATGACAGTGAGATTTTTGAATTTATCTTTTATCACATCGGCGAATTCAAGTGCGGTAGTTCCGGCATCAACAGCGATGATGTCGCCTTCTTCGATAAGCTCTGCGGCAAGTTGAGAAAGTTCATTTTTCTCGCGGCGATGTTCGTCAATGCGGACGGAAAACTCACCTGCGGGTTTGATCGTAGCCACCGCAATTGCGCCACCGTGTACGCGGGAAAGAACGCCTTCGCGCTCAAGCGCGAGCAGGTCGCGGCGCACGGTTTCGTCAGAAACACCGAAAGCTTTTGCAAGCTCGGCAACGGTAACCGCGCCGGTTTTTGCAAGTGCGGCGCGGATTTTTGAATGTCTTTCATTTGCAAGCATCAATACACCAACTCCATATCCCACATAATACCACATAAACACACAAATGTCAACATCGGATGCAAAAAAATGAGCACAGGAGCGAAAAAAGACAGCTCTTTCCGCTTCTGTGCTCTGTTCTTTTTTGTTAATTTACAAAGGATTATTCTTTACAGAAGAGTTTTTATATATTCCGACGGTGACATCCCGTTTTTCTTCTTGAACAGCTTTGAAAAATATGAAGCTGACGAAAAGCCCAGCGCTTCGGCAATCTGGGCGTGATTGAGCGAGGTGGATGTCATCATTTTTTTCGCAGCATTAAGCTTCAGGTCAAGAAAATACTGTATAGGTGCCTGTTCGGTGTACTTATAAAAAAGCTTTTGGATTTTGGTTATGCTCAACGAATGCTCTTTTGCCAGGTCTTCAAGAGACAGCTGTTTATCGAGATTTATTTTCATATAGCTGACAATTACGTCAAACTGCTCTTCAGATGATATTTCGGCTCCCGTGGAAGAAAACCGGTTACCGTCCGACCGGCTCAGCAATAAATCAATAAGAAAAAGCTCCAGATTATTTTTAAACCGCTGAAGAAGGAGAGGGGTAGCTCTGGAATGAAGGGACATTCCCTTTTGGTGCCCGGGCGACGGAAGATCTTCAAAAAGCCTTACTCCAAGGTGGATGAGCTCGTCAAAGGCGTGCAGCTGGCTTGCGTTTAAGGTTATTGCCTTCTTGTTATAAAGCGCAGAAATATCCGAATCGGATTCGAAGCTTATGATGTCGACAACCGCTTTGGTTTTGCTCCGTACACCGTGGACGGCATTGGGAGGAATGATAAAAAGCTGTCCCTTTGAAAACGGATACCGCACACCGTCGAGTATTGTATGCCCGTTTGTGGAACCTTCGCGAAGAAAAACCATTTCCGGAAAATCATGAGACTCGCTTTTGACAGGTCTGTCGTATAAAGCGACCCTGCTGTATACGGTTATAAGAGATGAAACAGAAACGTTCCGGGGTAACGAATGCTTAAAAATATATTTTTCCATAGTAAAACCTCTTAGATAGTACAAGTTTTGAACTTTTTAGTCTATGTACTTTTTCATGCGGTAAGAGTATAATGACCTCAACGTGGAAAAATTATTGGTGACATAATAATTATATCCAGATTAAACAAAATGTCAACAGGAAAGGACAGAAAGCAATGAAAAAAGTAAGATTAGGTGTTGTCGGATGCGGAAAAATGATGGGAAACCATCTGCGCGGTGTGAAAAGGGTTCAGGGGCTGGAGATTACCGCTGTCTGCGATGTGAAGCTTGAAAACGCACAGGCAGCTGCGGAGGTTCTGGACGATCCCTACATAACAACGGATTATCACACTATTTTAGATTACGTTGATGCGGTTCTGATTGCCGTTCCGCATGATCTGCATTATGAATGTGGCATGTTTTTTGCGACACACGGCAAGCATCTTCTCATGGAAAAGCCGCTGTGCAACAGCGAGCAGGAATGCCTTAACCTCATTGCGTTATGCGATGAAAAAAATCTGACATTTATGTGTGCGTATCCCGTTCCGTTTCTGCCGGGTATCGTAAAGCTTAAAGAGCTTGTTGACAGCGGCGATTACGGAAGAATCATTCAGATGTCAATCTGGACAGAACAGCTTGTACGTTCAAAGAATCCGGACGGAATGGTCGGCTGGGGCGCAACCTCACGTCTCGGCGGCGGTCAGTTTTTCAGCCACGGCTGCCATTATGTGGATCTTCTTATGCGCTTCCTCGGAAATCCTGTTTCGGGCGCGCATTTCGGCACACGCGTCGGTACGGAGTGGATTATAGAAGAGGGAACAAGCGTTGCTTCGTTTAAGTTTGAAAACGGAGCGATAGGATACCACGGCGCAACGTGGGGAGCACGCGGCACGCGCTTCGGAAGCTCGTATCAGATTCATACCGAAAAGGGTCTGCTTGAATATACCAAGGGAGAAATCCGTTTGTACAATGCAATGCTTGACCACGTTCCGGGTGTTGAAGAACGGACGAGCTACAGCGTAATATGGAAAGCGGACCAGACCGGTGTTTACACAAACTATGAGGTAGAGCATTTCATCGACTGCTTAAATACAGGAAAGAGACCGATAACGGATGCACGTTCAGCATTGCAGAGCCTGCGCGTTATATGGGAAATGTACAATGCAGAGAAAAACAATGTTGTTGCAGATCTCCGCGGACTCGGCCTTGATTATGCGTATGACGATATCAGGAAATAAGCGGTAAAAATAGTACAAGTTTTATACTTTTTTGTACATTTGATTTCAAATACATATAAGATAAAATTAAAGTAAGGTAGACTTATTTCCGCCGCTTATAATAAAAGAAATGAACAGAAAAGGGGTTTTAAAATGAAAAGATTATTATCGGCACTTATCACAATCGCGCTCGTATTTTCGCTTATCCCTGCTGCCTTTGCAGCTGAAGAACCGTATACGGAGACGTACGCTTATCCGAAAACGGGTGTTGCTCGCTCGCTTACAACTATTACGGTATACAATGCAGTAATCGAAGAAACGGCGATTGGAAACACAAACTGGCGCTATTTCGATGCTCCGGATGCTGTCGAGGCGTTAACAAACTCCAATGTTTTGCTTATGCTTAGCGGAGGACCTGTGCGAATGTACATGAAAGACAAAGGTGTTACAGCTCAGTTTTCATTGGCATTGAAAGCACCTGCTTCTGAAGGTTTCTATATTCCTTCTGTCGGTGTAAATAACACCGCATCTGGAGGCAGAGATTTTAACTGGTATATGGCAGATTACGTTTCCGGAAAGGATACGTATGATAAATATGCTGTTCCTGCGAATAACATAGCGTCAACTTCACTGGCCGGATATTTTAACTCGACATATTCTGCCGGAAAAGCAGTGTATTCCGATGGCGAAAGCGAACTGATAACGGCTTTAGAACTTAAAGGTAGTAATAATTATGAATTCAATGCTGTTTCACTTACAAAAATCCTTGGTCATACTTTTGTGACATCGGTTGAAAATGTTTCTCTTGATCTTGAAGAAAACGTGACAACAACAGCATCTGTTAAGGTTACCGGCACAACGGACGGAACAGATGAAACCCGTGTTGAAAGGCCTGTTGCAGGAAGCTTTATTACGTACAAATCATCAAATGAAAGAGTTGCGACGGTAACTGCAAACGGAGAGATCACCGCGCAGGCAGGCGGCGAAGCAGAAATCTGGGCAGAAACATCGGACGGAACCAAGTCTACCGCTGTTACGGTAACCGTCACCGCACCGGCAGAAGAACCGGAAGAGGACGAAACTGCGTATGGAGAAGTTTCCTTTGCACAGACAACAAATATTGACGGGTTTACCGGAATTGCCGTTGATTCTGTTAACCGCGGAGAGTCGGTAACATTAACTGCTCATAAACAGAACATTGAAGGTTACAAATTTGTAGGCTGGAAGCGCGGAGCAGATACCTCTGATAAAAATGCATGGGTTGATATTGACGGCGATACGTATTCTGTCTGGTCAAATACATACCTCACAGCTGTTTATGAAAAAGAGGATAATAAAAATGTAGCATTTTGGAATCAGAATGGTGCATACATCGGCTCTATGACAGAAAGCGTATATAATGAGCAGACTACGCTCTTCACACCGAAACTTACAGGCTTTGGAACATTCCTTGGATGGTTCACAGACGGAAACAAGCCATTCACAGCAAAGCAGACGCTTGCTGCAGGTACAACAAACGCAGTTGCACAGTATACTGCATCTGCGATTACAGGTGTAAAGCACAATGGTGCAGCAGTAGCTGATGCAGGTACTTACAACGCACCGGTAGAGCTTAACAAGGCAAACGCAAATACTGCATGGCTGCGTGACGGAGAACCTGTAGCATACGGCACTACTTATAAGTTTAACGTATGGGATGCAACGGATATCACGGAAGGAACTAAAGAAATAACAGACAAAGTTCCTGTTGCAATTCTTGATTATAGCGATGCACACAAGGCATATATGCTTGAATATGATGCAGGTGACTATGAAATCGTTGAAGCAGGTATCATTTTCGGTAAAGATACTGCATCCATAAAGACTTACACCTCGCAGAGAAAAGAAAAGCATAACCAGTTCACCGTTCCGGAAGAAGGAACATTAGAAGCAACAGGATACATTATTTATACATTGGACAATGGCGCAAGCTACAAGACCAAGTATGTATCCGTAAATCCAGCAGAATAACATCCAAAACATACCTGTAGCGGAGAGGGCTCCCTCTCCGCTATAATAAAAAGGAAGGAGCACGCAGATGAAACGGATTTTATCATTGATTCTGGCGGTTTCCCTGCTTATACCGTTATTTCCTTCGGTATCTGCAGAAGAAGCGCCGGAGCTTTCGGGAGTGAAGCTTGTATATAACATTTCCGGAAGCATGGCAAATTCAAGCGCCAAATTTTCTGATTTTAAATATGCAAAAAATCATAAAATGTGGGAATATGCCGCGAACCGCAGATCGGCATACAGCTGGGCGAGCGGCGGGACGGATGTTCCTCCGTCAAGCGGTTCACATTTTGCTTACAGATCAGGCCGCGGTATCGCCATCCGCTCGGATTATAACAACTGGTGGGCAATAAAGATAAATGTGCCGAAAACCGGTTATTATCAGCCGTATGCTTATTACGGAACTTACAAGAACAATGTGTACTTCACAGATACAACGGGAACAAATCCCATGATAACTACGGATCCGGTTGAAGTGAGAATGAATTACTATCTTGTTCCGGTAAGCGATGCGGGCGTGAGCACGGATCTTAAAAGCGACGCCTTTATTGTGCCGCAGAATCTTATCGGCAGCGTCAATTGTACAAACGGGAGCGGCGGAGACGGAACATCGGTTATTGCTTCAACGGATGAATTCGCGCCCCGTGAGTTTAAGAAGGGTGAATACTATCTTGTTTTTGTTCCTGTTACGGTTAATTTTCCGCAGAGGCCGGCAGGATATGATAAAACCACCTCAACCCTGCGCGGCATCGCCGGAGATTTTATTCTTGACGGAGGCGTAAATGCCGAGGGTGTCCCCATGGAGATCGATGTGCTGGGCGCCGATGCGTATGACCTTGACGTGGCCGCATATATGTCGGACGGAGAGGTTATTGAAGATGCGGAGGCCATATACTCCGGATATGATGAAACACTGATATCCGTGGACAAAAACGGCGTTATTGAGCGCATAGGACGCGGTGAAACCGATATAACCGTGACGGTTGAAAACAAAGGAGTGTCGGTATCGGAAACACTGCATCTTACGGTTGAACCTCCGGCTATTCCGGATGTTGTTGTTACATACGACATAGCAAGCCGTATGGGAAATTCAAAGGATACAAGCATTTTGTTTACCGACTTTACATATGAAACCAACAACAATTTGTGGGCATATGCCGGTAACCGCCGTTTGTCGTACTGGTGGACGGACTATGGAGTGAACACAACGACAACAAGCGGTGCGGATCTCGTTTATATGGAAGGGCGCGGTATTGCCATCCGTGCAATGCGCGATAACTGGTGGGCGATAAAAATCCGTGTTGAAGAAGGCGGGATATATCAGCCGAAGGTTTCATACGGCACGTACAAGAATACCACGCAGTATAAAATTGACGGAGACTTTGCCGTTAATGAAAACGGACAGAGAAAAACGATGCCGTTTGACGTTTATATGAACTATCACCTCATTCCGGTGGTTGCCGGTGAGGAAGACAAAAATGTACTTACAAGCGAAAACCTGACCGCGAAAAATATGATAGGCTCTGTGCTTTGTACGGACAGCGCTTCCGCAGATGCTACAATGAAGACGGCGCCTTTAAAAAAGCGTGTCCTGGAGGCGGGAGAATACTATCTCGTTTTCTGCCCTGTAGTAAAAAATCCGGAGGAGGCGGAAGATGCAGTTCCGGACGGTACGTTGCGTGCGCTTGCGGGGAATTTCACTCTTGACGGAATGAACGGAATCAGAGAGCTTAATATAAGCGCCGATACATACGAGATAAAATACAATACAAACGAATTTGAAGCAACGGCACAGCTTTCGCTGATTGTAAGAAAGCTTAACGGAAATGCCGTTCCTTTGGAAGGCTTGGATATCCGCTACAGCTCGCTTGACGAGAGCGTTGCCACGGTAACCGGAACGGGCCTTGTGCGAGGTGTCGGCAACGGGCAGGCGCGTATAAAGGTAACGGTAAGCGACGGAGAAAGTGAATTGAGCGAGACTGTTCAGTTCAATGTAATTGACAATACTGGTATAAGGGAAATCGATTTCAATGTCGATGACATATTATACGTCCGCGAAAAAAAGCTTCTGAAGCTTGTGGCGGTGATGAACAGCGATAACAGGATAGATATTCCGCTTACGGAAGAGAATATTACGGTTGATTCCGTAAACGGCGAAGGCGTTGTGGAAGTTTCCGGAAATATGCTCAAAATAACAGGAGAGGGAAGCTTCAGACTTGAAGTGACGGCAGACCTTCACGGAACTCCGATATCCGTTGAGAGGAACGTAACCGTTATCCTTGACAACGGAAAAGACGAGCCTACATATTACACATATGAAATGCGTGAGAATGCGCAGAAAAACATTGAAAAGTATGAATGGGCAAAGGAAACTCAGAAAAGCGCAATAAAAGATGCGGATAAGGTGCTTCCGCTGGTCGACGCAATGCTGGAGCAAATGACCGGCGAGGGGCTTCCGCGCGGAAGACAGATCGGTGTGCGCGGCGATGACTATTATAATTATTGCCGTTATTGCGGGGAAGATTATTACAACATACACGGAACATCGTACAACTTTGTTGAACGCCCGTGGAAGATACAGTGCAACGCGTGTAAGCGCCTTTTCCCGACAAACGATTTTGAAAGCTTCCGTGAGCTCGGGCTTGACAGACAGGGGTATTACAGTGTAGACCGTGCAAGAGAGGCTCACCACAAGATGCTTTTCCATCCGGACGGAGAGGAATGCACATGCAAAAAGCCGGCAAAGGCAAACACACCGGAATGGTTCATCTTCTACGGATACGGAAATCCGGACGGGTATCTCTATAACGAGCTTTACGAGGAAATAAGAAAAAGCAACACTGACCCATGGGGCGAGAAGATAACGTGGAATGACAAAAACGGCGGAGCAGATCTCGGTACATACAAGGATGAAAACGGTAAGGTCCTGTGGCAGGGCGGAGATATGTGGGGCGTAGATGACGGATGGGGGTATGTCCCCGGACGTATCTATGCCGACGGTCTTGAAGAACGCATAGGGTATATAGCTTTGTATAACCTCAGAATCTGGGAACAGCTTTATCTGACGGTGGAGACCCTTGCTGAAGCATATCTGTATACAAATGATGTGAAATATGGGCGGGCAGGTGCACTCCTGCTTGACCGTGCGGCAGATCTTTATCCGGATTTTGATATGTACTATTTCAAGGATAAATTCCTCAACACACACGGCGGCGCCGGATACGGAGCAGCTCTCGGAAGAACAAACGAGTCGTATTTCGGAAAAGCTACCATATTCGCGGCGGATATGCTTTATCCCGTTCTTGAAGACCCGCAGCTGATAAAAGAGCTGTCGAAAAGAGCAGAGAAGCTTGGGCTGGAAAATGACAAATCAAGCTCTGCAAAAATCTGGAAGAATTGGGAAGAGGGAATTATCCTGGCATCCTTTGAGATGCTGCAGGACGGCAGAATGGTCGGGAATGTCGGTAATGCGCAGGGCGTTGCGGCGGTTGCGGCAATTGTTATAGACAAGCAGCCGGAAACCGATCAGATCATGGAATGGATATACAGAACGAATACCGGTGATGAGAAAACAAATATCGTCGGCGGAAATTTCATTTCCACATTGGTTGACGATGTTGACCGCGACGGAATGGGAAATGAAGCCTCTCCGAGATACAATACAAGCTGGGTTTCGAATTTCTCGGTATTCGCACGTGCGGCGGCAAAATACAAGGGAAGCGGAAATTATCAGCCTTATGAGCTTGTGAAGTTCCTGAAAATGCACGATCCGCAGGTGAATATTCTTCTGACTGAAAACAAGCATCCGACAATTGCCGACTCGGGAGAAACAGCGGGTGTAAGCGTTAACGGTTCGACGTCTGCGTGGTTTGACCTGTTTATGAATCTTGACGACGAAGAATATAAGAAGAAAGTAGCAGAGTATATCTATAAAATGTCCGGCAGAAATCTGGACGGAGTAACCTACGGAATCTTTTCGGAAAATCCGGAGGGCTTAGACGAGGATATTCTGGCGTATATAGACGAGAAAGGGGATTTCAGTCTGGGAAGCGGGATGCTCACCGGTTACGGATTTGCAGCGCTTCGCGGAGGAAAATATCATAGCTCGGCAAGTGCTTTGACGGAAGTAAACAATATGCGCGACTTCTGGGTTTGGTTCGGCAGAATCGGTGCGGAGCATTCACACCGTGACGGACTTAATCTTGGTATGGATGCATTCGGACTTGACATTGCTCCGGATCTGGGATATCCTGAAACAACAAGCTATCTTCCGAGCCGTCTGCAGTGGACGCGGACAACGCTTTCGCATAACACGGTAGTTGTCAATGAAAAGGAGCAGCTTGTAAACCGGACGAAAATACACGGAACTCCGCTTCATTTTGATGATGCGGGTGATGTGAAGCTTGTGGATGTTGACTACAAAGAGGCATATAACGAAACGGAAAACTACAGACGGACACTTGTTTCCGTTAAAGCAAACGACGATGTTGAATATGCGATAGATTTTTTCCGTGTAACCGGAGGAAACACGCATACCTATAGCTTCCACTCGCAGGCAGAAAACGCATATCCGGTAGAAGGGCTTTCGTTAGTTCAGGATCCCGTGGTACAGGATGAGAAAGGCAATGATATTGTGGGCTCTTATGCGGGTCCGGAGGCCGCTTTCGGAGAAGACCCGGACACAATGGATGCGTGGGAGTATGAAACAAGATATCCGCGGGGATATACGTGGCTGAAAAATGTCCGCCGTGACGCTTCGCCCGAAGAAAAGTTTACGGTTGAGTTTGATGTACAGGACTATCGCAAGATTCTCAAGAACGGAAAAGGAATTAAGCTCCGTATGACGCAGCTTAATAATTTTGCTGCAAGTGAGGTCGCAATTGCCGGCGGTTATATGCATAAAAGGTCGGACACAAAGATGCTTCCGGAAACTATGGACTATGTGCTTGTAAAAAGGCAGGGAGCTGAAAATGAGAAGCTTGACAGTCTGTTTACTACGGTTTTTGAACCGTACCGTGACACTCCGTATATAGTATCGACGGACGCGGTCACTGCAGTCGTAAAGCACGGAACTGAAAAAGAGGGAGATATTGTCCGTGCCGTTAAGGTTGTCCGCGAAAACGGCGGAGAGCTTTTCACGGATTACGTGATATACGCAACGAACAATGAGGTTACGTATACGGTACGGGATACAGATGAAAACGGACAGGAAAAAGATATATTCGATTTTTCGGGATTTGTCGGTGTATACACACTTAACGGAAATGATGCCGTGATTTACCGTTATATAAATGACGGTACGGTTATCGGTGACGCCACCGAAAAAACAGGTGCGTATACAGGAAAGGTAGTTTCCTTCCAGAAGGAGCTTGCCATTGAAAACTACATTGATGTTGATATTGATTGCGATGACATTTCCGATATTGCAGGAAGATACATCTATGTAGATAATGATGCCGTCGAAAACGGTGTGTATAAAATAGAGAGCGCGACCGATGAAGCGGAAGAGCTTGCGGAAGGAAACGTACGTCTTTATCTCGGTACCGTTACACTTATCCGAAAGCACAAGGATAAGAAGAACACGGAGCTCGGATATGTGTACAATATTAAGGAAGGGCAGAGCTTCCGCATTCCGACATCGTTTGTGGACGGAAGTGTTCCGGAGTTTGAGCCGATATCCAATACGTTAAGCACATCGGCAGGAAGCTCGATAAACGTAGGAATACAGGCGAACAGTCCCATTGAGAACAATGCACCGTCGATCACCTACATCGGAACAACTCTTCCGCGAGGCGCAAGCCTTAATGCGGAAACCGGCGTGTTCACATGGAGACCGGATGACAGCCAGGTTGGCGATAACCACGTAGCAGTAACCGCGCGTGACAGCGACGGACGTGAAAGCACGGTTCACTTTACTGTAACGGTTTACGGTAACACAACGGGCAGTAAGAATGAACCCTCACAGGATGGTGCAGGGACTGGAGCTTCCGACCGTCCGTCTGATGGTTCTTCGGAAAATGCAAACGGTTCTGCCGGCGGCGGAGGAGGCGGTGGCGGCGGTGCCGCACCGGATACCGGAGCTGCTTCCGGTACTGATGCAGGGGCCGGATCATCCGATACCCCGCAGGAAGAAAACAAATCTGATGAAAATAACACCGAAAACGCACCCGACGCGTCGGGTGAAACGGAGACACTCCGTTTCACAGACCTTTCTAACCACGCATGGGCGGAGAACGCAATCAACGCGCTTGCCGACGGCGGTGTAATCCGCGGAACATCGGAAACAACATTCTCGCCGGCAAGCAACATAACCCGCGCAGACTTTGCACTGCTGCTTGTACGTGCGTTCAGGCTCACGTCGGATAACACGGAGAACTTTGCAGACGTATCTGCCGCAGACTACTTCGCACCTGAACTTGTGATTGCACGCAATACAGGAATCGTCAGCGGTATAGGAGATAACCGCTATGCACCGCGCAACAATATCACCCGTCAGGATATGATGGTGATAGTCTGCAGGGTACTACAGAAGCTCAATGTAGAGTTCGGCGTTTACGACGAACCGAAAAATGAGGATTATGCATCCGTTGCACCTTACGCACGCGAAGCAGTAACCGCGCTCATCGGTGCAGGTCTTGTCAACGGCAAAAACGGGCTTATTGCACCGGCAGATTATACAACAAGAGCAGAAGTGGCAGTACTCATAAAGAGAATAATGGATTATACAGCAACGGGCAGTGAAATGCCCCTGCAAAGCAAGTAAGAACGGAGGAGTAAACAAAATGAAAAAACTTATTGCATTAACCCTTGCAACCGTTATGCTTTTCGCGCTTTGTGCGTGCGGAGAAAACAGCTCAGTGTCGAATAAAGTATCCTACGACATTCCGGACGGTAAGGTTATTCCGGATGACGCCGTTTTGAATGTGACGATCGGAAGCGTAAGTTCGTGGCCGTATGATGCAAACTGGAAGGTCTGGCAGTATATTAAAGAGGCCATTGGCGGAACTGTAAACGTAACGTCAATCCCTACATCTGAATTTGCAACTAAATTCAACTTAATAATGGCATCGCGCGAGCATTTTCCGGATGTAATCGGTTTTCAGGGACGCTCAAACACATTTTCAAGCTTCTGTGAGCAGGGAGCGTTTGTTGCGTTGGATGACTATGAAGAGTTTCTTGCGGATTATAACGCGTTCTGGGATTCTCTTCCCGAAAGCGAGCAATGGATGAGAGACACCCGCAGAGGTACAGACGGTAAGATTTACTATGCTCCCATTTACGGTATGGAGCGTGCAACGAACATCAGAACATGGATGTATCGCGAGGATATTTTCAAGAAGCACGGTCTCGAAATTCCTAAGACAATAGATGAGCTTTATGAGGTTTCAAAAGAGCTTAAGCAGTTATATCCGGATTCTTACCCGTTCTGTTTACGCGAAGGCTTCAGCAACATAAACGTTATGGGCTCGTCATGGAAGCCGAATTTCCGTTACTCTTTCTATTATGACTTTGAAAACGAAAAATGGAGCTACGGAACGACTGAAAGCGAAGTAATGTATGATATCGTTTCGTTCCTCAAGAAGATGGTTGACGAAAAGCTTATGCCTGCTGATTTCTTCTCCATAAACACATCCACATGGCAGGAGCTTGTATCAACAGACCGCGGATTTATTATGCCGGAGTACCAGACCCGTATGGACTTTTTCAATTCTCTTGCAAGAAGTGTCAATCCGGAATTCACGCTTGCGGCAATGGCTCCTCCCGTAGCTGAGAACGGTATGGGAGTTGCAATGGTAAACAAGTATAATTTTGATCCTATGGGATTTGGTGTATTGAATACCGGAAACGAAGAAAGCATAGCAAACGCAATGCGGTATGTCAACTGGTTCTATTCGGATGAAGGCTCTCAGACGATAAGCTGGGGTAAGGAAGGTGAAACGTTTGAGGTGGTTGACGGCAAGAAAAAGTTCATTCTGCCCAAAGACGGAGACGTGGTAAAGAATGTATACGGCTTCCAGACGATAGGAACCTATCTCAGAGTGGATCCGGAGGCTGCAGTTGCAGCTGTTTCGGCAGAGCAGGCAGCAACAACCGATTTCATACTTGAGTATACATATCCCGAACTCGATCCGACGCTGTATATGAGTCTCAGCGTTGATGATGCACAGAAAATTTCAGACCTCAGCACATCCCTCGGTACTTTTGTAAGCGAAAATATCCAGAAATTCGTTCTCGGTCAGCGTCCGCTTTCCGAATGGGACAAATTCCAGGAAGAGCTTTCAGGGCTTCCGATAAATGATGTTCTCGCAGTTTATGAGGCGGCGTATCAAAGCTATTCCAAATAAATTATGCGAGAAATATAAAGCTTGATATACACGGGATAAAAATGCAAGGGCGATTTAAAAATCGCCCTTGGGACATTCGTGAATGTCCTTTGTGAGAATTTCGCCCCTGATTTGACAGAGTTATAGGAGAAAAGCAAAATGGAAAAAGAAGTGATCCTCAACGGAGTGCAGATAGGTGAGCATAGCTTTGTTCCGGAAAAGATTATTGACGAGATAAAGGAACGCTGTATAGATTACGGCTTTAATTTTGTCTCGCTGCGTCCGAGAAACTGTGATGTGTTTTCTCAGGAATATTTTGTAGAGTGGGCAAGGTATCTTGCGGACAACAAAATATACTTTGTTCATAACTATCTTACGCAGTATCCGCCGGAGGGAAAAGAAAGCTGGATAGAACCGGAAACCATAGCGCGGGTAAAAGAAATTGCAGGTGAATACTATCTTGGGGAGCTTTTTGGTGAACCCGGGAGTATGTATGCCTGCAAGCTGCCGGGATATTATACCGACATTGGAGAAGATTCGGTTGATATGGCTAATTACGGGAAAAAGTGGCTTAATTTCCGTCTGAACCGGTACGACGATATGAAGCAGGCCTTTGAGGGATATGTTGATACATTTGCGCGTTTTGTAAATACGGCAAAAAGAAACGGAACCCCGGGTGCACTTTGCGTTGAAGCCAACGGATTTGCAAAACAGAATGCTCTTGCAGGAATTGATATTCCGATTCTTGAAATATGTCCGGGAAATACCGATATAGCGGTTTCGATTTTCAGGGGAACCGCAAATGCTTTTGATGCTAAAATGTGGGGTACATTTGTTGCTCACGAATGGTACGGCGGTCTCCGGCATGATGATCCGCTGAAAATGAAGCGTCTTGAGCTTACATACAAATATGCCTACCTTTCGGGCTCCCGGATGTTTATGCTCGAAAGCGGAGATGCCGGTATTAATTCATATGGCACGAAGCTTTCCGGGGATTCGGAGGTATGTCAGAATTACAAGAGGGTTCTTCGCGGGATGCGCGAATATATAAGTAAAGAAAAAAGACCCGCAGGCGGTCCTAGGGTGAAGGTTGCGTTTGTGTCCGGCTTGTATGACGGTTGGGCAGGAAAATGGGGCAGAAGCTGCCTGTACAATCAGTTTTACCGCGAGGAATGGGGATATAACGAGGCAGAACACTCGTGGATGATGCTTCAGGAGCTTGCAGGAAAAAGAGTGTGGTATGAGCAGGAAAATTACGGCGAATATGACACCTCGTCTGCTCCCGCATACGGTCTTTTTGATGTTGTTCCCATAGAAGCGGATGTTGAACATCTTTCAAATTATGATTATCTTATCTTCCTTGGCTGGAACACTATGACTGAGGAAAATATGGATAAGCTTACGGAATATGTTCGCCGCGGCGGGCATCTTGTTATGAGTGCAGCCCATCTGAATACACAGACAAAGCGCGGCGGAGAGTATAAGATGGTATCCGACGAGAAGGTTGAAGCGCTTTTCGGCTGCAGGTTTATGGGAGAGATACGGCGCGTTGTAAGCGGAGTGAATTTCAAATATGACTCTCTTGATGAGCGGGTTTTATACCCTACTTACAGAAGCGGCGGCTGTGATGCGATGTTTACGGCAGGCTATGCCGATTACGCGAGGTTTGCAACGTGCGGCGGTAAGAATATTGCATTTGCAAGCGACAGTTTCGTGGAAAAACCGTCAGACCTTCCGATGGTAATTGAGAATAAGGCAGGACTCGGCGTTGCAACCCTGGTAACGAACGTGAACTATCCCGGAAACCCTGCCGTGTATTTGCTGTACAGGGCGGTGGTTCGCGAAATGATATCCGCAAGCGCGAGAAACTGCGATATAAGGGTTATCGGAAGCGACCGGCTTCGGTATTCAGTATATGAAGGGAATAAAGTTTATCTTCTCAATACGGATTACGACTTGCCAGTAAAGGCGAAAATCATATACTCCGGAAAAGAAAAAACAGTTGAGCTTGAGTCACTTGAGCTTAAAAGCGTTCAGCTGTAAAAATGAATTTGAATATGTAGGTGACAGATTTGAAAAATGATATAGGAAAGATAGATCGCAATTTGGAAGTGAAGAAGAATATTGACGTTTCCGATTGTGTTTTTTATGATGTCAAAAATCCTTCGTTTCGCATTTACGGTTTATGCGATTTGAATAACGGATTTCGGCGTCTTCCGCAAGAAATTGCAAAGGCGGGCGGGGAGAAAATTGAACGGCTGTCCGCTCAGACTGCGGGCGGGAGAGTCCGTTTTTCAACTGATTCCGAATATATAGCAATCAGATGCGTGATGCCTTATATAACAAGGTTTTCACATATGCAGCTTATGGGCACGTCCGGATTTGATATGTATATTTTTGAAAATGGCAAATCGAGACATATAAACAGCTTTATGCCGTCGTCCGGCATAGAGGACGGATATTCGTCCGTTTATCATTTCGGCGGGAGAAAAAAACGGGAAATTATAATTAATTTTCCGCCGTATAATCCGGTGCAGGAGCTCTGTATAGGAGTTGAGGAAAATGCGGAGATATCTGCCGGCTCGGAGTATACATACAAACTGCCTGTTGTATATTACGGCTCATCGATTACGCAGGGTGCATGTGCATCGCGTCCCGGAAATACATATACGGCACTTATTTCACACGAATATGACTGCGATTATATTAATCTGGGTTTTTCCGGTGCACCGATGGGAAACGAACCGATTGTGGACTACATATCAGAGCTTGATATGAGTGCGTTTGTTTATGATTTTGATTACAATGCACCTTCTATGGATTACCTGCAGGAAACGCATGCACAGATATTCAATAAAATACGCGAAAAGCAACCGGAGTTACCGATAATAATTATGTCTGCGGCGGATGCACCGGTGTTGAAAAATATTGAGAAAAAAAGGGATATCGCATTTAAAACATATTCGGATGCGCGCAGCGGCGGAGATGAAAATGTGTATTTTATTGACGGAAAGAAGCTGTATGAAGGTCCGTTTTCCGAATCGTGCAGAGTGGACGGTGTGCATCCGACGGATGCGGGATTTTTCCGTATGGCAGATATTGTGGGTAAACAGATAATCAGTATCTTAATGCGGGGGTAGATGAAAAGCTATGATACATAAATTCCATAACGGACGGATAATCCTCGGAAACACTTTTGCTCCTGAAGGTACGGCAGTATATACGGACGGGGAAAGAATTAAGTCTGTTACAAAAGAAGAGCTTCCGTTTGACATATCGCACGACGCGCAGGGAAAATACATTTCTCCGGGCTTTGTTGATATGCACGTCCACGGCGGCAACGGATATGATTTGCGGAAAGGCGAGCTTGAGGCCTTTATTGAGGTGTCAAAGCTTCACGCACGCAACGGCACAACCGTTATGCTTCCGTCAGGCTCTTCCGGTTCGGTCAAGTCGTACATAAAAATGTTCAATACTCTCGATGAATACAACCGTATAAATTCGGAAAAGGCAATCGGCGCACATATGCCGGGGCTTCATCTTGAGGGACCGTATTTTTCTCCGGTTCAGGCAGGCGCGCAAATGGCAAAGTATATGACTCCGCCAAAACCCGAGGATTATATGTATATTCTTGAAAACTACGGAGATAAGCTTATCCGCTGGAGCTCGGCGCCCGAGCTTCCGGGAACGGAAGCTTTTGCAAAGGCGCTCCGTGAATACGGAATTGTTGCATCAATAGGTCATTCCGATGCGGATTACGATTGTGTTATGCGTGCATATGATCTCGGCTACGGACTTATAACCCATTTCTATTCCGGCTGCAGCACGGTTCACCGCAAGAACGCATATCGTTATGCGGGGATAGTGGAAGCTGCATATATGATAGACGGGATGGATGTTGAGATAATTGCCGACGGGCGTCACCTTCCTCCTTCGCTTTTGAAGTTTATAGTGAAGTTTAAAGGCATTGACAGAATAGCGCTTGTTACCGATGCAATTCCGTGTGCAGGTCTTCCCGACGGCTCGGAAAAGCTTTTTGACAACCCGAACTTCATAATAGAGGACGGAGTTGCAAAGCTTCCCGACCGCTCGGCGTTTGCAGGAAGCGTCTGCACAACGAACAGGCTTGTCCGTAATATGATTGAGCTTGCGGACGTTTCGCTTCCTGATGCCGTAAGAATGGCATCTGCAAATCCTGCGCGTATGGCAAGGCTTCGCGACCGCGGACATATCCGCGAAGGCGGTTATGCAGATATACTTATATTCGATGAAAATATAGATGTTTCTCTTACGATGGTAAACGGAAAAGCGGTTTTTGAAAAAGCGGAGAATTAAATGTTCCGTACAATATTAAGCTTGAAAAAATACAATTTACGAGGTGGCTTGAGAATGAAAAAGATTCCGATAAGCATAATCATTGATGATTCAGCTCCGATAATATCTGTGTATCATGAACATCATGAACCGAAATTCACCGATGACGGAAGACCGCTTCTTCCGGTGTATCCCAACTCTTTTCTTGATGTTTTTTGCGGCATTGTTGAAAAGCATGGGATAAAAGGTAAATTCAGCGTTGTTCCTATGCCGGGAAATAAAGGTGATATACTGAGCGGAATAGAAGGGCATTCGGAAGAAGAACTCAACGAGTGGCTCGGTACGGTTAAAAAGCGTATTGTTCCGAATTTCACAATCGGTCCGGAGATGCTTACACACCATAAAGCGGTGGATATAGAAACCGGAGCGGCGCTCGAAATGAATGAAGAGCAATGGGCGGCGCAAACTGACAGAACCCAAATCACTCCGTATATAGCAAAAGCCTTGACGTTGCTTAATAAAGCGGGATTTGATGCCTTCGGAGTCACTTCTCCATGGACTTTCGGGAGAGCTGTCGAAGATGAATATACGGCTTCTGTATCGAAGGCGGTTTATGATGTTACGGGAAAGAAAAAAGCATGGTTTTTTCTTCGCAGCCTGCGTGATGTTCCGAATGCAAAACCGTGGATTGAGCTTGAAGAGGAAGGAAGATGCCTTGTTTCAATTCCGGCGACAACCCGCGATGTAATGTGGGACAGCATCCATACTGCTGACTGCAGCGATGAATATATCAGATCGCGCGCAGATTTGCTTATAACCGATGAAGGTAAGGGAGGGGCTATTATTCGGGTGCTTGAAACCGGAGGATATCCGATACTTGTGACGCACTGGCAGTCTCTGATTTCAAACGGATTGGGAACGGGAATGAAAATCCTTGATCTTGTGGGAGAAAGGATAAAGCGTCTTATTTCCGACCGCGTTGAGTGGAAAAGCTTTGAGCAAATTATGGACATTGTTGTTGAAAACAAGAGGGACTATCCGAAACCTCAGTTTTGATTGATGCAGGAGAAGCGGCACACGTACAACAGATTGTTGCGCGTGTGCCGCTTCGGGTATATCGGGAGTACAGTGCAAAAACGTTTTTGTCAACATCGGATATTCCGGAATAAAAATAAATTTTTCCATTTCGTGGTATTGTTTATTTTGAATAAATGATGTATAATTATAATGTATAGTTATAAATGATTGAAAGGTGCGCATAACGTGAAAGAGATATTGCTTTTAAAGCTTGGAGAGCTTGTACTTAAAGGACTTAACCGCGGGAACTTTGAAAAAAGGCTTATGAAGAACCTTGCGTGGAGAATAAGAAACTGCGGGGAGTTTAAAATATACTGTATGCAGTCAACTATTTATGTTGAACCGCAGAGCGACGACTGCGATATGGATGCGGCGCTTGATGAGGCAAAGCGCGTGTTCGGTATCGTAAATATTTCCCGTGCGGCAGAGGTCGAAAAGGATATTGACAAAATAATTTCCGTTTCAAAGGAGTATCTCCGTGACACGCTGAGTAATGCAAAAACCTTTAAGGTGGAGGCAAAGCGCTCGGATAAGTCGTTTCCGAAAAAATCACCGGAGATTTGCTTTGAGGTAGGCTCGGCGCTTCACGATGAATTTGAAAATATAGAAGTAGATGTAAAAAATCCGGAAGTTTTAGTCAAGGTTGAAATACGCGACCGCGCTGCATATGTCCATGCAAACCCGATTCCCGGTGCGGGCGGGCTTCCTGTCGGAATCAACGGGCGCGCCGCAATTCTTTTATCGGGCGGAATTGACAGCCCCGTTGCCGCATATATGATGGCAAAGCGTGGCGTGGAGCTTTTCGGAATCCACTTCTTCTCGTATCCGTACACCTCCGAACGGGCAAAGGAAAAGGTTATCGAGCTTGCACGCCTTGTCGGAAAATATGCGGGAAATATAAAAATTGCAATGGTTCCGTTTACTAAAATTCAGGAAGAGATCCGCGCAAACTGTAAGGAAGAGTATTTCACCCTTATTATGCGCCGGTTTATGATGCAGATTGCAGAGCAGGTTGCTCGTGAGAATAATTGCGGGGCGCTCATTACCGGTGAAAGTCTCGGTCAGGTTGCAAGCCAGACGATGGAGGCTCTCGGCGTTACCGAGAATGGCATATCGCTTCCTGTTCTCCGCCCGGTAATCGGTATGGATAAAGAGGAAATTGTTGGCATTGCCCGCAGAATAAACACGTTTGAAACATCAATACTTCCCTATGAGGATTGCTGTACGGTATTTACGCCGAAGCATCCGCGAACAAAGCCGAAGCTTGAAAATATCCTTGAAGAGGAGAAAAAGCTTCCGTTTGATGCCCTTTGCCGTGAGGCGATAGAAAACATTGAAATCATATAGAGAGAAGGCAGAAAATTGAGTTTGTCAGCTGAAATAATCGCCGTCGGAACGGAAATACTTCTCGGCGAGATCACAAACACAGATGCCGTAACCGTTGCTCAGGCATTGTCTGAGCTTGGCATAAATGCATATTATCAGACAGTTGTCGGCGATAACCCCGAGAGACTTAAAAAGTGCATCCTTATCGCGAAGGAGCGCGCGGATATTATTATAACCACCGGCGGGCTTGGCCCCACTTTTGATGACCTTACAAAGCAGGTTGCGGCAGAAGCTTTTGGCAAGCAGCTCGTGCTTCATGAAGCTTCGCTTGAAAGAATCAAGGGATATTTTACAAAGCTCGGACGCAAAATGACGGACAACAATGCACGTCAGGCGTATCTTCCGGAAGGCTGCACAGTGCTCGAAAATGACTGGGGAACAGCACCGGGATGTGCAATAGAGGATGGCGGGAAAATTCTGATTATGCTTCCGGGACCTCCGCGCGAGTGTATTCCTATGGTGAAATACCGTATGGTGCCGTATCTTAAGAAGCTTTCCGATGCACACCTCGTTTCCCATGGTATTCATATTTACGGAATGGGTGAGAGTGAGGTTGAGAGCAGGATAAGCTCGTTCGCCGAAACGATGACGAACCCGACTCTCGCGCCATATGCAAAGGATGGCGAGGTGCTTTTGCGTGTTACCGGAAAGGCAAAGACAGAAGAAGAGGCAGATGCAATAACGCGCCCTGTTATAGAGAGGGTTGAAGAGATTTTAGGTGATGTTGTGTACGGTGTTGATATTCCGTCACTTCATGCTGCGGCATTTGAAATCCTCCGTGAGAAAAGGCTCACCCTTGCAACTGCAGAGTCGTGCACCGGCGGGCTGTGTGCAAAGCTCATTACCGATATTCCCGGCTCGTCCGAGGTGTTCTACGGTGGGGTGTGCGCATACACAAACGATATAAAGATGAAGCTTCTTGGAATAGAGAGCGGGCTTCTCGACACATACGGTGCTGTGAGTGAGGAATGCGCGCGGGCACTGTCAGCCGCTGCGTGCGAAAAATTCGGAACGGATGCAGGTATCGGCGTTACAGGCTATGCAGATCCGAACTCCGGAGACGAAAAGAACCCGGGTGGAACAGTTTATGTTGCCGTAACCGTGAAGGGCGTGACGGTATGTTCAAAAATTTATCAGCCACGCGGAAGAGAGCTTGCAAAGGAACGCGCTGCACAGGAAGCCTTCAATCTTCTGCGCCGTGCAGTGGAGGGGTTATAAATATGACCAATATAGAAAAAACATTAAGCCAAAAATATCATTTCAAAGGCAAAATAATGAACATCCGCGAGGATGAGGTAGAGCTTTGCGGGAGGAAAACAACCCGCGAGGTTTGTGAGCATTGCGATGGAGTGGCGGTACTTCCGGTTACTGATAACGGAGAAATAATTCTCGTTTCGCAGTACCGTTATCCGTTTGAACTTGAAATACTTGAAGCTCCTGCCGGCAAGGTGGACGGCGATGAGCCTCATTTTGACTGCGGAGTGCGTGAGCTTAGCGAGGAAACCGGATATACCGCGGACGAGATGAAATATCTCGGTTTCGTTTATCCGTCGCCGGGATGCATGACAGAAAGGATACATTTGTATCTTGCAACAGGGCTTCACGAGGGGGAGGCGCATCCGGACGAGGGGGAATTTTTGCAAATTAAAAAAATCAAGCTCACCGACGCGCTTTCAATGTGCGATGAGGGGAGAATAGACGATGCAAAGACCGCTGTGCTTATTTTGCGTGCAGCGAGACTGCTCGGATTATAATAAAAATCAGTCGTTTGGGAGGATAACGATATGGATAAGAAAATTCTTGTTGTCGAGGATGAAAAGGCAATTGCCGATATTCTTGACTTTAATTTAAAAAAGGAAGGCTACACCGTAGTTTGCGCATACGACGGTGAGGATGGGCTTTCCCATGCGCTGGAGGACAAACCTGACCTTATTCTTCTTGATGTTATGTTGCCGAAGCTTGACGGCTTTGAGGTATGCAAGGCAGTGAGAAAGACCTCTAATGTGCCGATCATTATGCTTACGGCGCGCGAAGAAGAGGTTGACAAAATTCTCGGACTTGAGCTCGGTGCGGATGACTATATAACAAAGCCGTTTTCAATGCGTGAGCTGATGGCGAGAATAAAGGCAAATGTAAGAAGAAGCAGCGTTTCACCGGCGGGAACGGAGGATACGGGCGATGAAAACCGCCTTGTATTCGGTAATATCGTGATAAATTTAAAGAGCCTTGATGTAAAGAAAAACGGAGAAAAGCTTGAGCTTACTCCGCGTGAGTTTGATCTTATAAAGTTTCTCGCAACACAGCCGAATCAGGTTTTTTCGCGTGAGGAGCTTATGGAACATGTGTGGAAGTATGACTATTACGGAGACCTTCGCACGGTTGACGTTACGGTGCGCCGTCTTCGTGAAAAGCTTGAGGACGATCCGGCAAATCCGATGCGCATAGTGACGCGCCGCGGTGCTGGTTATATGTTTTCTGATTGATAATATTCTGACCGGAGAGGGAGTGTTCTTGCAGTATGCGTTCGCTTCAGATGAGGCTCGTGCTTGTGCTCGTGCTGCTTATTGTTTCTGTAATGGTAATTGTCGGGACCTTTATGCTCAATCAGGTTTCGGTATACTATTTTGACGATTTCACAGAGCAGATGAACTCGGTTTTCAACGCCGAGGTATTTGCTGTACTCAAAAACGAAGCGAGGGCGGAAAACGGGGCGGAAAGGCTCTCTCTGGCGCTTGAGGCATATTCCTCTTCGATGAGAATAAGCGGATACCGTAATTATTACATACTCGACGGAAAAACGGGGCAAACGCTTTTCGGTTCAAATGATGACGAGGTTGTGAGAACGCCTGCAATCATTTCTGCACTCGGCGGAAAAATCGGTCAGGAAAAGAGAATATCAAGCGGATATATCGACCGCGCAAATCCGATAGTTGTGGATGATGAAGTAAAATACATTGTTTATATAAAGGACACAAAGCAGGATCAACAGCGCCTTACGGCGTCAATGTTTATGATTATTCTGCGAACGATGGTTTTTGCACTTCTTTTCGCGGTGATTTTAAGCTTTTTCTTCGCGAAAACAATAACAACACCGATTGAAAACATAACCAAGGGTGCAAAAAAGCTTTCAATGGGTGAACTGGAGTATGAGCTTGCCGTCGAGTCAAATGATGAGATAGGAACGCTTACCGAAACTTTTAATGATATGGCAGCAGCACTCAATGCAACACTTGCAAAGGTGGAGGATGAGCGAAATAAGCTTGACACGCTCTTCCTTTATATGACAGACGGGGTTACCGCGTTTTCCGGTGACGGGACGTTGATTCACTATAATCCGGCGGCTGTTGAAATGCTGTCCTTTGATACGGAAAAGGATAAGACTTATGCGGAAATCTTTAAGGAGCTCGGAGTGGATTTTTCATCACTTTCCGGTATGGACGGAAGCTTTGAGGAATATAATATGGAAACCGGTGAAAAAACCCTGAAGGTCAGCTTCGCGCGCTTCGGGACCGAGGCTGAGGAAGCGGGTGGCGTTATTGCCATTATTCACGACTTCACAACAGCAGCAAAGCTTGAAAACTCACGGCGCGAGTTTGTTGCAAATGTATCCCATGAGCTTCGCACGCCGCTGACAAACGTTAAGAGCTACACAGAAACTCTTGCGGAAGCACCGGATGCACCGCCGGAGATGCGTGAGCGCTTCTTTGATGTTATTCTCAACGAAACGGACAGAATGACGCGAATAGTGAAGGACCTCCTGACGCTGTCCCGGCTTGACAGTGCGAAAATGGACTGGAAGCACGAAAACTTTTCCATGCGAAAAAGCGTTGAAAACGCCTACCGTGCAATGGAAATGGAGGCGCGCCGTTGCGGGCACAAGCTTACGCTTTCGGTAGATGCGTCGCTTCCTGATTTTTACGGTGACCGCGAACGTATAGAGCAGGTGTTTATAAACCTTCTTTCAAATGCCGTAAAGTATACGGGTAAGGACGGAAAGATAGATTTTTCTGCAGAAAATTATGATGAATTCATAAAGATAACCGTAAAAGATAACGGAATAGGCATTCCGGAAAAGGATATTCCGCGTCTGTTTGAGAGGTTTTACCGCGTTGATAAGGCACGAAGCCGCGAAATGGGCGGCACAGGTCTCGGGCTTGCCATTGCAAAGGAAATTGCAGAACACCACGGCGGAGAAATAAAGATAGAAAGTGTTTACGGAAAAGGCACAACAGCGTCTGTAACCCTTCCAAAGGAAGGTAAGGTGGAAGAATAATGAGCACGACGAGGGAAAGAATAAAAAATGTGTTCATATGCCTTTTGCTTGTGGGAATGCTTTATCTTACTTATACCGTATGGTTTTTTGACAGCCCGTTTGAAACTGTCGGAACAGACAGTCTGTTCGGCATAGATATGAGCTTTAATACTTCCGGCGAGGGTGAGGGCACAGATCTTGACGTGTTCGGAATACGGCCTATGAGCATTTATGTGAAAGGGGACGGATTCTCCCGTGCATCTGTTTATGAAAGTGAAAGGACGGATGCGATATACAAGTCTTTGCGTCCGCTTCTTGCGCGGGTGTTTGATTTTCACGGTGATATGAAAGCTGCAGATGCCGGAGTGTGGGAAGAAAAGCTTTCCGGGAATGGCGTTTTGCTCGACTATTTCGGAAATGTTCCGACAGGGGCAATTTGTACGTGGCTCGGTGCAGATGTTGAAGATAATTTATATTCCGGAAGGTATTATCTGTTCTCTGCAGATGAACGAAATGTAAAATTATATGTCAAAAACCCGAATGAGGATGAAGTGTATTCGGTGAACACCTCTGTTTCTTCGGAGGAGCTGATGTCAATTGCTGCGGGTGTAAATGCAGTGGATGCCGTTCTTGCCGGTAACAGCGAGGTGAAGGACTTTGAGGCAATAAACCGGGAAACGGTGATTGCTTCCGTTTCGTCAAAGCCTGCCGTAATTTCTGCATATAACACATATGCGACGTTTTCCGCTTCTGTTACGGATGGCTGTCTTGCTGCGTTTTCCCTGGGGGATGTTTCGCCCGGAACATATTCGGAGGCGGACGGCACGCAGGTATATATTGCCGATATGGTAACGATGAAAATATCACCCGCAGGGCTTGTGTCATATACGGATCCGCGCGAGGAAGCCGATGAGACAATAGGAATAAGCGTAGAGCATAAGGGCGAGCGCGCTCTCCTTTTTGAAAAAACTGAGGCAGCGCGTAAAATTGCGGCAACCCTTGCTTCAAAGCTCCCGGGAGCAGGAGGCATATATCTTATATCGGCTTTGGAAAACGGCAATGAGGCCGAAGTGATTTTCGGGAGACATATTAACGGAATTCCGGTAGATATGAATTCCGGCACTTATTTTATGAGGGTTAGCTTTCGCGGTGAGATGATAAGTGATGTCAGGGCAAATCTGCGGGGATATGATATAACCTCTCAAAGTGCAGATATTCTGAATTTGAGGCTTGTCGCTGCGGCGGTTTCCGGAATGGAAAAGAAAGGCGATGTAAGCTTGCGATATGCCGATGGCGGAAACGCAACGCTTTCTCCGTCGTGGTTTATCCTGTCCGAAAAGGAGAATGAAAATGAACTGGTCGAGAGCTAAAACAATTCTTATCGCTTTGCTTCTTGCTGTGGATGTGTTCCTTCTTGTGGTATACATATCGCGCGATAATGGAGTGAGAAAAGATGAAATGGCTTTGCGTGCGGATGTCTGCAGCATTCTTTCTGCACAGGGGATAGATGTGGATGAGACGCTTGTTCCGCTCGATTCTGTAGGAATCCGTCCTGCTGTATTGCAGAGAAAAACGGATATGAAAAAAGCCGCTGTATCATTTTTCGGAAATGTGACCGAGGAAAAAAGCGGAGAAAGCACTACCTACTCCGGTGAAGGTGGGAGCGTTATGTTCTCAAATGATGTGTTTTCGCTCGTTTATGAATCGGGAAAAGACATAGACGATGAGGACTCTGCAAAAGCTCTCGCAAAAGATGTCGCAGGGAGCTTCGCCGTAACGGATGGGATGCGTGACTATACCTGCCGGTCTGATGAAGGAGGATACAGCATAGGAATTTCACAGATGTTTTCCGGCGTTCCGGTGTTTGATTGCGGGATAGAGGTCAGAATCTCTGCGTCGGGAAGCGTGATTGCTTCGGGAAAATTCATTGGCAAGGGTGTGCGCATTCCGACTGACGGAAAAGTGATGAAAACCTCCGCCCTCCTTCTTTCATTTGCTGACGGAGCGGTGAAAGAAGCGCTGTGTCCCTTGAAGGTTTCTTCGGTGACGCTCGGATACATCTCAAAAACTCCGGCTGCAGGAAGGGTTTCGATGTCTCCGACGCTTTGCGTAACGACTGACAAAGGCGTGTTTTACGTTGATATGCAGAGCGGTAAATTTGTAAGCGCATAAAAATTTTACAAAATATACAAATAATCTTTGCATTTTGCAGAGAAGTCTGCTATAATTTTAATTGGTGGATTTCAGATTTGAATTTTATCAGATTTATGATTAAAAAAACTTGCTTTTTGGCAGAATGATAAATGAGTATGATAGGAAAAAGAGGTGCCGGTATTGACAAAGTATGTTATAGAAGGTGGCTATAAGCTGCGCGGTGAAGTTACCATAAGCGGTGCTAAAAATGCCGCTGTTGCGATTATACCGGCGGCTCTTCTTGTTGACGGTACATGCAGAATAGAAAACATTCCCGAAATTCGTGATGTAACGCTTATGCTTGATCTTTTGCGCGATATAGGCGCGGATGTCAGGCTTATAAATCGAAATTGTGTTGAGATAAATGCCTCGAAAATCCGTACTACCCGTGCGGATTACGATATGGCAAGAAAAATCCGTGCATCGTATTATCTTATCGGTGCTCTTCTGGGGCGTTTCGGTTCAGCTCAGGTTGCTTTGCCCGGTGGCTGTAATTTCGGTGACCGCCCGATTGACCAGCACACAAAGGCGTTCAAGCTGCTCGGTGCTGCAGTTGATGTTCAGAACGGTTATGTAATTGCTGAGTCTCACGGAAGGCTATCGGCATCGTCGATATATTTTGATGTTGTTTCCGTCGGCGCTACGATGAATGCAATGCTCGCAGCGGTGCTTGCAGATGGCACGACCATTATTGAAAATGCGGCAAAAGAACCGCACATTGTTGACCTTGCAAACTTCTTAAATTCCATGGGTGCAAATGTCAGCGGCGCGGGTACGGACGTTATAAAGGTGCGCGGCGTCAAGAAGATGGAAGGCGGCGCTTATACGATAATTCCCGATCAGATTGAGGCAGGAACATATATGGCGGCAGTTGCTGCGGCAGGCGGAGAAGTGCTTGTCCGCAACATTATCCCGAAGCATCTTGACTGTATAACCTCAAAGCTCCTTGAAATGGGCGTTGAGGTTACCGAGCATGATGATTCTCTTTTGATA
Source organism: Oscillospiraceae bacterium (assembly GCA_015068085.1). Classification (GTDB taxonomy): domain Bacteria; phylum Bacillota; class Clostridia; order Oscillospirales; family JAAYXM01; genus SIG480. Next base: position 3,741 of record SVLF01000009.1, on the reverse strand, counting down.
AAGAGAACAAAGCCTCTTTCAAATACGAACATTAAAACATTGCCGTATCCCGGATTTCCTACGGATATGCAGCCGCAGGCAACAGTTATCCTCACTCTTGCAAACGGTATGAGCATTGTTACCGAGGGTGTATGGGACAGCCGATATCAGTATGTTGAAGAGCTTCGCAGAATGGGTGCAAAAATTCAGGTTGACGGAAAAACCGCTGTTGTCGAGGGGGTTGATTCGCTTACCGGCGCTCCGGTGCGTGCGTGTGATTTGCGCGCGGGTGCGGCTCTCGTTATTGCAGGTCTTGCCGCAAACGGAATAACGGAGGTTGAGGATATTCTCCATATTGAGCGTGGCTATGAGCACATTGTGGAAAAGCTTACAGCGCTGGGTGCACACATCAGAATGGTTGAAGACAATATCCCTGTTGCAAAGGCACAATAGAGAAAACGAAGGAACGGAAATCTCGCCGTTCCTTTATTGATAAAAGGAGAGTTACAATGCTTAAGGTATGTCCGCTTGCAAGCGGGTCTAACGGAAACTGTACATACATATCTGACGGAAAGGTGCATATACTTGTTGATGCGGGCATCTCTGCCACGCGCATCATCCGCGAACTTTCAATGCTCGGACTTGGCGTGTCTGCGATAGATGCAATATTTATCACGCATGAGCACGGCGACCACATTTGCGGACTGGAAAAGCTTCTTTGCCGGGCGGATATTCCGGTCTATGCTTCATGCGGAACAGCACGCGGGATAGGAGAACGGGTAAAGGCACTTTACGGAAAGGTAAAATGCGTCTATGCAGGAGAGAAAACAGCTGTCGGCGGCATAAGCGTCGAGCCTTTTCACACCCCGCATGATACCTATGAAAGCACAGGTTATCGCATATGCTCGGAAAGCGAGTGTGCGGTTATTGCAACCGATATCGGCCATGTGGATGGCGAGGTGTCGGAGAATCTTTTCGGCTCGGACATCCTTTTGCTTGAGTCCAATTACGATGAGAGGCGGCTTCGTGCTTGCAGATATCCTGTGTTTTTAAAACAGAGAATCGTTGGTGAGCGCGGTCACCTGTCCAATACTGAGTGCGCCCGTCTTGCAGTTGAGGCTGTAAAGCGCGGAACAAAGAATATAATTTTGGGACATCTGAGTGCGGAGAGCAACACGCCTAAGGAAGCCTACACCGCAACGCATACAGCGCTTACTCAAAGCGGAGTAATTCCGGGTGTTGATATGATGCTGTACGTTGCTCCGCGCGGTGAGCGCGGAGAGGTTGTCACCGTGGAGGCGGGAAAGTAGATGCTGAGCGTTGATATTATCTGCGTTGGGAAGCTTAAAGAAAAGTTTTTTGCTGATGCGTGCGACGAATACAAAAAACGTATGGGTGCGTATTGTAAGCTGAATATCGTCGAGCTTGCAGAAACACCGGCGGCAAATGAGAGCGAGATACGCCGCGCTCTTTCGGCAGAAGCCGAGCGCATTTCAGCAAAAATCCCGAAGGATGCGTATCTTATATGTATGTGTATCGAGGGAAAACTGCTATCCAGCGAAGCACTGTCAGAGAAGATAACCTCGCTGAAATGTTCGGGGAAAAGCAGACTGTGTTTTATTATCGGCGGCTCAAACGGTATAGATGAGAGTATCAAGGCACGCGCGGAGCTGCGGCTTTCAATGTCGCCGATGACCTTCCCGCACCATCTCGCGCGGGTAATGCTTTTAGAGCAGATTTACCGTGCATTCAAGATAGAAGAAGGCTCGGGATATCATAAATAGAAATAACAGACCAATATTCTACCGCGGAGCGGGAGAATGAACAAGATGATGGTATGCTGCAAAGCGGAAAATAAAAAGGAGGAATACATAATGGGTTACAGAGAAGAATATGCAAAATGGTTAAATTCAGGGGTGCTTAATGAAGAAGAAACAGCAGAGCTTCTTGCGATAAAAGGAAACGATGCTGAAATTGAGGATCGCTTTTATGCGCCGCTGCAGTTTGGTACGGCAGGGCTTCGCGGTGTTCTCGGAATGGGAATAAACCGAATGAACGTATATACCGTGCGTCAGGCAACGCAGGGGCTTGCCGCTCTCATTTGCGGTATGGGCAAAAAGGTTATGGAGCGCGGTGTTGCGGTGTGTATGGACTGCCGTATCGGAAGCGATATCTTTGCGCGCGAGGCTGCGTGCGTGCTTGCGGCAAACGGAATTTCGGTTTACCTTTTTGAATCTCTTCGCCCGACACCGGAGCTTTCATTTGCGGTGCGCGCGATGGAGTGCATTGCCGGTATCAACATAACCGCAAGCCATAACCCGAAGGAATACAACGGTTATAAGGCATACTGGGAGGACGGCGCACAGCTTCCGCCTAAGGAAGCTGATGTTGTGCTTGCTGAAATTGAAAAGACGGATATTTTCACCGGCGTTAAAACTATGGATTATGATGAGGCTGTAAAGAGCGGGCTTATCACCGTAATCGGTGAGGAGGTTGACGAGGCGTTTATTGTCCACGCGCTTTCGTGTGCAATAAACCGCGAGGCACCGCGCGCCGTTGCCGATGATTTTAAAATTGTCTATACGCCGTTTCACGGCACGGGATATAAGCTTGTTCCGGAAATCCTTAAGAGAATCGGACTTCGCAATGTTATAAGCGTTCCGGAGCAGAGCACGCCCGACGGCAATTTCCCGACGGTGAAGAGCCCGAACCCTGAAAACCGCGAAGGCTTTGCTCTCGCAATTGAGCTTGCAAAGCGCGAGAATGTTGACCTCATTATCGGTACAGACCCGGATGCTGACCGCGTGGGTGTTGTTGTGAGAAACGGCGAGGGAGAGTATGTAACGATAACCGGAAATCAGATGGGCGTTCTCCTTCTTGATTATATCATCGGCGCAAAGAAACGGGCGGGAACCCTTCCGGAAAATGCGTATGCAGTAAAGACTATTGTAACTACCGAAATGGCGCGTCGCGTTTGCGAAGCAAACGGTGTGAAGCTGCACGAAACCTTTACGGGATTTAAATTCATTGCCGAGCGTATTGAGCAGGAGGGAAGCGAAGGATTTCTGCTTGGATACGAGGAGTCTTACGGTTATCTTATGGGCGATTTCTGCCGCGATAAGGATGCTGTTACGGCGACTATGATGATTGCCGAGATGGCAGCATATTACAGAACTGAGGGCAAGAGCCTTTATGAGGCGATGATGGCGCTTTATGAAAAATACGGCGCATATGCCGAGCGCACAGTTAACGTTGTTATGCCGGGTGTTTCAGGACTTGCGAAGATGCGCGAGCTTATGGAAAACCTCCGTAATAATCCTCCCTGTGAGCTTGCCGGAGGAAAGGTCAAGTGCGTGCGTGATTACCTTACGGGCAAGACAAACACCGGCGAGACGCTTCCGCTTTCAGGAAGCAATGTGCTTTACTTTGAAATGGAGGACGGAACAAGCTTCATCATCCGTCCGTCAGGTACAGAACCGAAAATAAAGGTGTATATCCTCGCATCGGGCAAAACTCTTGATGAAGCAAACAAAACAGCGGACTCCTACGCCTCTGCCGCAAACGACATAGCGAAGTGAAAACATACGTAAATAATAAGAATAGAGTAAACCCCACGCACGAACACAAAGCTATGTTCGTGCGTGGGGTTTTATTGGATAACGAAAACTACCGGCAGTGCCGGTAGTTCCAAAAAGCTTTAGCTATGGGTGGAAAAATAATCCTCCTTTGTTTAAAATAGAAGTGGGTTTGCCAACCACAACA
>SVLF01000084.1 GCA_015068085.1 Oscillospiraceae bacterium | reverse complement strand
AAGCCGGTGAAAGCGTTGCGGTTGGCAGACCTTTCGGTGAGCCTATAGGCTCAGCCGGCATTATGCCCTAAGGGGGCAGTGCAAACTACCGGCACGGCCGGTAGTCATGATTCGTAATAAACAAAAGAATACCTATAATATATTTTGATTTAGAAATCGTTTTCGAAATTTTGAATTGTTTTATTTTGAATTAAGTTGACAAGTCAAAATAATTATATTAAAATATAATTGAAATTTTCAGATAAGAAGGTGATACTGTGCAAAGAGCCGGAGAATATATCACAAATTTAAGCGGAGAGGCTGAATATAAGTCGTTTCGTCCTGCACCGCTGCCGGTAGAAATAAATATGGATGCAGAGATGATTTCCCTGCTTACAGATGCGACAAAGGCTTTAGCAATATTAGATACATTGTCGAGCTATATTCCCAATATGAATTTATTTGTGTCTATGTATGTACGTAAAGAAGCATTATTATCATCACAGATTGAAGGAACACAGGCAACTTTGGAAGATGTATTGGATCCATTGATTGAAAAAAATGCAAATCAAAATGTAGCTGATGTAATTAATTATATAAAAGCAACCGAGTTTGCTCTTGAGAGACTAAACTCACTCCCACTATGCAGCAGACTCATAAAAGAAACTCACGAAGTTTTAATGAAAGATGTACGAGGACAGGGAAAAAATCCGGGAGAATTCAGATATTCTCAAAACTGGATTGGTGCTGCAGGCAGTACATTAAAAAATGCACGGTATATTCCGCCAAATCCCGAAGATATGAAACAGGCAATGTCTGATTTAGAAAAATATATAAATTCAGATGATGAACCGGATTTGTTGATTCAGGCAGCCTTAATTCATTATCAATTTGAAACAATACATCCGTTTTTGGATGGTAATGGTCGTGTTGGAAGATTGCTAATTACTCTGTTTTTAATGGAGAAAAAGAGATTAAATACTCCTGCACTTTATATATCTTATTACCTCAAAAACAATCGAATTGAGTATTATGACCGTATGAGTGAAGTGAGAAACAAGAACAATTACGAACAATGGATAAAATTCTTTCTTCGTGCAATCAAAGAATCCTCAGAGGATGCAGTTAAAACAATTAATAAATTATCTGAATTGCACGATAAAAATGTTGCAATTATAGAAAAAATGGGCAGAGCTTCAAAAACTGCAAAAGAGATTTTTGAGTATCTTGAAAAAAATCCTATTATAGATATCAAGAAAACATCAGAAGAATTATCACTTGCATTCAGTACTGTTTCTGCGAGTGTAAAACGACTTGAAGAATGCGGAATTCTTGTTCAAACGAATAATGCAAATCGAAATCGCGTATTTGCTTATGAAGATTATCTTGGGATTTTGAGGAAAGATACGCAATATCTTTGAGATAAAAATATTTGACTTTTTCATGCGTTTAAAGTATAATTTAATGTTGTAGAAATCAAAGGAGAAATGACGTATATGAAATTAGGTATAGTGGGACTTCCGAATGTCGGAAAAAGCACGCTTTTTAACGCGATAACGAATGCAGGGGCAGAGGCGGCAAACTATCCGTTCTGCACGATTGAGCCGAATGTCGGAACCGTAACCGTGCCGGATGAGCGCGTAGACAAGCTTTCCGAGCTTTACGATACGGAGAAAACAACATATGCGACGGTTGAGTTTGTTGACATTGCAGGTCTTGTTAAAGGCGCGGCATCGGGCGAAGGTCTCGGCAATAAGTTCCTGTCGCACATCCGCGCGGTTGATGCAATAGTTCACGTTGTGCGTTGCTTTGCAGATGACAACATCGTTCACGTAGAGGGAGGGATTGACCCGATCCGCGACGTTGACACGATTAATTATGAGCTTATTCTTTCGGATATTGAGATGCTTGAGCGGCGGCTTGACAAAACGCGCAAGGCGGCAAAAGGCGATAAGTCGCTCCTTTTAGAGGTAGAGCTTTTAGAGCGCCTTTCCGCGCATTTGGGTGAAGGAAAGTGTGCAAGAAGCTTTGAAATGAACGAAGAAGAAGCTGAGATTATCTCCACTGTTGAGCTTCTTACCGCAAAGCCGGTTATATATGCGGCGAATATGTCCGAAGACGATTTTGTATCCGGAATTGACGGCAATGAGTATTTTGCAAAGCTTCGTGCGTTTGCAGAGGGCGAAGGCTCGCAGATTCTTCCCATATGCGCAAAGCTTGAGGAAGAGATTATGGAGCTTCCTGAGGACGAGCGGGAGATGTTCCTCTCCGAGCTTGGTCTTGAACAGTCGGGGCTTGACCGTATGATTCAGGTGTGCTACTCGCTTTTGGGTCTTATTTCGTATCTTACCGCGGGGAAACCTGAGGTTCGTGCATGGACGATAACAAAGGGAATGAAGGCACCGCAGGCGGCGGGCAAAATCCACACCGATTTTGAGCGCGGCTTTATCCGTGCGGAGGTTATCAGATACACAGACCTTATCGAGTGCGGCTCTACCGCTGTTGCACGTGAGCGCGGTCTTATGCGCAGTGAAGGAAAAGAATATATTGTTGAGGATGGCGATGTTATCCTCTTCAGATTCAATGTTTAATTTATATGTGAATAATTTAAAGAACTGTTCTGCTTTTTTAGCGGGACAGTTCTTTAAATTATTTGAAATTTGAAAAGATATGTGTTATACTATAAGTTAGTGATTTTATAAATATCTTGAGGAGTTACATATATTATGGCACAGAAGAAAAAAACTGCCGCCGCAACGAAGAAGAAAAGCACATCTTCGCGCAGAAAAAAATCGGCAGCATCAAAGCGCATAACTCAAAAAAGAAGGGCACAGCTTAACCAACGCTGGGCGTTTCTTGCGCTGTTTTTATCCCTCCTTACGTTCCTCGCTCTTTTCAGAGTGGATGCAGGTGTAATAAACTTTTTGGGGAATTTTGCCCGCGGCGCTGTCGGCGTTGGATTTATCGTGCTTCCGTTTGCACTTATCCTCGTTGCGGGGCTTCTCATAATAAGCCGCGGAAAACCGGTTAAGTGGCGTGTTGTCTGCGCTTTGCTTATTCCGTATCTCACTGCCGCCGTTGCTCATGCATTTGTAGGAACAACGGACCTGTCCTGGACGGAAATGACGGCATCCCACGGAGGAGTGCTTGCCGGATATCCTACGGCGCTTCTGATAACCGGGATAAGCCGTATTGCAACGGTAATTCTTCTTATAACCGCCTCGCTTTTTGTTCTTCTCACCGCATTCAACCTTACAATAATGAATGTATATGACGCTGTACGTTCCTTCATTTCTGGAATGCACCACGAGGTTGAGTATGAAGAATACGAAGAAGAGGATGTTGTTGAAAAAGAGCCGGAAATAAGATTGCCGCGCCGCAAGCGCAGAATAATTGACATTCCGCTTGATGACGTAACACCGTCAGAAAACGAAGAAAAAGAGCCGGAGCCTAAGAAAAAAGAGGGATTTGCGCTTGCAGAGTCAAACGTAAAAACCCCTGCCGAGGTTCTTATGGGAGAGCACAATGAAGAAAAAGAACCGGAAGAAGAGCCTGTACCGGAAATTCCGGAAGAAGAGCCGCCAATGCGGGATGAAGATGTTCTTATAAATGAAGAAAACTTTGCGCGTGACGTTATAGCCGCGATTGAAGAGAGCGAGAAAAAAGAACTGGAGCGCCGCGACGAAGTTGTTGCAAGCGGAGACGGCTTTGCCGTTCCGGAGGAGGCTCTCGAGGCAGAAACGAGAGAAATGTATGCATATCCTCCGCTGTCACTTCTCGACCCGCCGACGGTGGAAAAAACAACGTCAGCATCCTCTGAGCTTCAGAGTGTCGGAATAAAGCTCGGCGAGACGATACGGAGCTTTGGCCTTGATATAAAGGTTGTAAATATCGTAAGAGGCCCCTCGGTAACGCGCTTTGAGGTACAGCTTGATGCGGGCGTTAAGCTCTCACGGCTCACCAACCTTGCCGATGATATTGCGCTTTCTCTCGGCGTTACGGGCGTGTTTATCGCGCCGGTTCCAAGCAAATCCCTTATCGGTATTGAGGTGCCGAACAAAACCGTTCAGGTTGTCAACATCTCCGAGGTTATTGCTTCGGATGAGTTTACGAAGAATGAAAGCAACGTTGCGTTTGCGCTTGGTAAGGATATTACCGGTAAGTGCATTATTTCCGACATTGCAAAGCTTCCGCATATGCTTATCGCGGGTACCACAGGCTCCGGTAAGTCTGTGTGTGTAAACTCGCTTATCGTAAGCCTGCTTTACCGCTCATCTCCCGAGCAGGTGCGTCTTATCATGGTTGACCCGAAGGTGGTTGAGCTTAGTATTTACAACGGCATACCGCATCTTCTCATACCTGTTGTTACAGACCCGAAAAAGGCATCCGGCGCCCTGCAGTGGGCAGTTGTTGAAATGATGCGCAGATATGACTTGTTTGCAAAAAGCGGTGTCCGCAATATGGAAGGCTATAATAAGCTTGTTGCAAAGACAGGGGAAGCCGACCCCATGCCCAATATTGTAATTGTTATTGACGAGCTTTCCGATCTTATGACGGTTGCGAAAAAAGACGTTGAAGCCTCTATCCTCCGCCTTACGCAGATGGCGCGTGCGGCAGGTATGCACCTTATAATTGCAACTCAGCGTCCGTCGGCAGACGTTATCACAGGCGTTATCAAGGCAAACGTTCCGTCGCGAATTGCGTTTGCCGTATCGTCAAAGCTTGAATCAAACATCATCCTCGGCCGTGCCGGCGCAGAAGCGCTTATCGGCAAGGGCGATATGATGTATGAGCCGATAGGAGCGGGAAAGGCAACCAGAGTTCAGGGATGCTTTATCTCATCGGATGAGGTTGAAGCTGTTGTAAATTACGTAAAACAGAACGGTACTGCGGAATATTCGCAGGAGATTATTGACCAGATTGAAAAGCAGGCTCAGCAGAACGAAGAGAGCAGCGAGGGCGGCGGAGGCGTATTTGACGACGGCGATGCCGATGAAATGCTCGATGCGGCGATTGATGTTGTGGTAGAATCAGGACAGGCATCCACGTCAATGCTGCAGCGCCGCTTGAAGCTTGGCTATTCACGTGCCGCGCGTATTATCGACCAGATGGAAGAACGTGGAATAGTCGGTGAATTTGAAGGCTCAAAGCCGAGAAAGATACTTATAACGCGAGATGAATGGCGCGAGATGAAAATGCGCAGAGAGGAAATGTAGGAGTGAACGGTTTTTTGCCCGTATGTAAGGCAGATATGGAAGAACGCGGATGGGAATGGTATGATTTTCTGTATATTACAGGAGATGCCTATGTTGATCATCCGAGCTTTGGTGTTGCCGTTATATCGCGCGTGCTGGAAAGTGCCGGTTATCGCGTGGCTATTTTGTCACAGCCGGACTGGAAGGACGTGAATGCTTTTCGTGCGCTTGGAAAACCGCGTCTCGGTATACTCGTCACCGGCGGAAATATTGATTCCATGGTTGCACATTATACCGTTGCGAAGCACAGAAGAAAGCGCGACGATTATACTCCCGGCGGAGTTATGGGGAAGCGCCCTGACCGCGCAATGACAACTTATTGCAAAATGGCACGGCGCGCATATCCCGACCTTCCGATTGCGGCGGGCGGGCTTGAAGCATCACTGCGCCGTTTTGCACATTATGACTATTGGGATGATACCGTGCGCCGTTCGGAGCTTATAGAGTCCGGCGCAGACATCCTGATGTTTGGTATGGGCGAGGATACAATTATTCAGCTTGCAGATGCACTCGGCAGCGGGATTGCGATATCCGATATAAAGAACATACGCGGAACGGTGTATAAGTCTGAAACACTTGACGACTGCATATATCCGTTTGTTACCGTGCCGTCGTTTGACGAGGTGTCACGCGATAAAAGAAAATACGCAATGGCGGCAAAGATACAGCGGGACGAGCAGGACGCCGTGCGCGGACGCGCAGTTGCGCAGAAGCACGGTGATGTATATATCGTCCAGACACCTCCGCAGTATCCGATAAGCACGGAGCGCTTTGATGAGGTGTATGAGCTTCCGTATATGCGCAACTATCACCCGTCGTATGAACGTCTGGGCGGAGTAAAGGCGATTGAAGAGGTGAAGTTTTCAATCATTCACAACCGCGGCTGTTTCGGCGGCTGCAACTTCTGCTCACTTGCTTTCCATCAGGGAAGAATGATAAGCACAAGAAGCCACGATTCCGTTGTTGACGAAGCGAAGAAGCTGACGGAAATGCCGGATTTTAAGGGATATATCCATGATGTCGGCGGACCTACGGCGAATTTCAGAAGCACCTCGTGTGAGGCGCAGAAGGAAAGAGGAATGTGCAAGAAAAACTGTCTTTCGCCCACGCCGTGTAAGAACTTGTATGTTGACCATACGGATTATCTCTCACTTTTGCGAAAGCTCCGCTCTCTTCCGAAGGTAAAGCGCGTGTTTATCCGCTCAGGTGTGCGTTTTGACTATGTAATGGCGGACAAATCCGATGAATTTTTCCGCGAGCTTGTGCAGTATCACGTCAGCGGTCAGCTGAAAGTAGCACCGGAGCACGCATGTGACAGTGTGCTTAAATATATGAATAAGCCGCGCTTTGATGTTTACAGAAGGTTTTATAAAAAGTTCTTCGAGCTTGATGCACAGTATAATAAAAATCAGTTTCTTGTTCCGTATTTTATATCATCGCATCCGGGGTGTACTCTGCGTGATGCGATAAAGCTTGCGGAATATCTCAACAGCATCGGACATATGCCCGAGCAGGTTCAGGATTTTTACCCCACTCCCGGAACGATAGCAACGTGTATGTATTACACGGGACTTGACCCGAACACGATGGAGAGCGTGTATGTTCCGCGCGATGCTCACGAAAAGGCAATGCAGCGCGCACTTTTGCAATGGCGGCGCCCCGAATGCCGCGCGCTTGTAGCGGAGGCATTAAAAAGAGCGGGGAGAGAAGACCTTATAGGAAGCGCAAAGCGGTGCCTTATCCGTCCGGACAAAGTGCCGGGGCCGCGAAAAAAAGCTCCCGATGCCGCACGTCCGTTCGAGCGGAAAAGCAAAGGCGGGAAAGGCAGGGGCAGAAGATGATTATTCTCGGAATAGACCCCGGATATGCCATTGTCGGCTATGGCGTGATTGATACTGACGGAATGCGTCCGATATCATACGGCGCGATACGGACGGAGGCGGGGATTCCCATAGAAGACCGCCTTTCCGAGATATATGATAATATGACAGAGCTTTTGCGCACGTTCCGCCCCGACCACGTTGCGATAGAAAAGCTGTATTTCAACACCAATGAGAAAACGGCGATAAATGTGTCGCAGGCACGCGGGGTTATCGTGCTTGCGTGTGTGAAGTGCGGAGTGAAGGTACATGAATATACTCCTCTTCAGGTGAAAATGTCGGTTGTTGGCTACGGCAGAGCCGAAAAAGGGCAGATTATGGATATGACAAAACGGCTTCTGGGGCTGAAGAAAACCCCGCGCCCCGATGATGCGGCAGACGCGCTTGCTATTGCGCTTTGCCATGCAAATACCACGGGAAGCCTTCTTATGAATTTGTAAGGACGGGAGTGTTTTATATGTTCAGTTATTTAAACGGAACCGTAGCAGAGCTTGAACCTAATCTCGTTGTGATGGATGTCGGTGGTGTGGGTTTTTCCTGCAATGCCTCGCTTAATACCGTTGCGAAGATGAAGGTTGGTGTTTCGGCGAAGATTTATACCTATCTCAATGTCCGCGAGGATGCGCTTGAGCTTTTCGGATTTTATGACAAGGATGAGCTTGAGTCGTTCAGGCTTTTAACCTCTATATCCGGCGTAGGCCCTAAGGTTGCGCTTTCAATCCTCTCGGCGGTAACGCCGTCCGCTCTTGCGCTTGCGGTGGCTACAGGTGATGAAAAGCCGCTTCTTGCCGCAAGCGGCGTGGGCAAGAAGGTCGCGGGAAGAATTATTCTTGAGCTTAAGGATAAGATTGCAAAAAGCACATTTGATGCCGGCGAGATAACAAAGGGGGCATATGTTCCCGTGGCTTCAAGCGCAGACGGCGAAGCGGCAGAGGCACTCATCAGCCTCGGCTATGGGCGTGACGAAATCGGCGCGGCGCTTCGCGGCGTTGATACATCCGGTATGTCCGTTGAAGATATAATTAAGCTTGCGCTTGCAAGGCTTATGAGATAGAAAGCGGGGGATTTGCTTTGAGTATAGAATTTAACAGCCCGTCGGCAGAGGAGTATGCAGAGGACGAACGTATGGTGTCGTCGCTTCTTACAAACCGCGATGAGCACGAGAACACCCTGCGCCCGAAGATGCTTTCGGAATATACAGGGCAGGACAAGGTGAAGGATCAGCTTCGCGTGTATATTGAAGCTGCACGAAGCCGCAACGAGCCGCTTGACCATGTTTTGCTTTACGGCCCGCCGGGACTCGGAAAGACCACGCTTGCAACGATAATAGCAAATGAAATGGGTGTAAATATCCGCACGACGTCAGGACCCGCGATTGAAAAGACGGGCGACCTTGCCGCGCTTCTTACCAGCCTTAATGACGGAGATATTCTCTTTATTGACGAAATTCACCGTTTAAATCGCAGCATTGAAGAAATTCTCTATCCGGCAATGGAGGACTATGCGCTTGATATCATTATCGGCAAAGGCCCGTCGGCAAGAAGCGTAAGGCTGGGACTTCACCGTTTCACGCTTATCGGCGCGACCACACGTGCCGGACAGCTCACATCCCCTCTGCGCGACCGCTTCGGTGTTATTATGCGCCTTGAGCTTTATACTCCGGAGGAGCTTGCGGGAATCGTTAAGCGGAGCGCGGATATACTGGGAATACGCGCGGATGATACGGGGGCTGCGGAGATTGCGCGCAGAAGCCGAGGAACGCCACGAATTGCAAACAGAATACTCAAGCGTGTGCGCGATTTTGCCGAGGTGCGCGCAAACGGCGAGATTAACCGTGATGTTGCCGATATGGCGCTCAACGCGCTTGAGATAGACGAGATAGGTCTTGATATGACCGACCGCCGCGTTATTGAAAGCATCATATACAACTTTGCCGGCGGACCGGTAGGGCTTGATACGCTTGCCGCAACAATAGGTGAAGAGGCGGTTACGATTGAAGACGTTGTGGAGCCGTATCTTATGCAGCTGGGATATTTAAGCCGCACTCCGCGCGGAAGATGCGTAACCAAAAAAGCGTATGACCATCTCGGGATTCCGTTTGAAGGTCAGCTTGAATTGTAGTGAAAAAATCGGGAACCAAGCGAAAAAATGTAAAGTCGTAAAAAGTAAAAAAGACTCGAAAAAGTTTACTTTTTCGTGCATACAATAAAAAAATCTTAAAAAAATATAAAACTTTTGTAATTTTTACTTGACAATTGAAAAAGCAACGTGGTATAATACAAAATGATAATAAATATATTTGGTGGTTCTCTGTTTTGGAAATGCTTAAAACCTTGAAGGATGAGGAATTGATATCCTTATCACGCGCCGGAAACCACAGCGCGGAGGAAGCTCTTATCCTGCGTTATACCTCTTATGTAAGGAGCTTTGCGCGTCCGTATTTTCTTGCGGGCGGCGATTCGGAAGACCTTATCCAGGAGGGTATGATAGGAGTTATAAAAGCGATATCTGAGTTTGACGCGGAAAATTCCGCTTCTTTCAAAACCTTTGCCGCTATGTGTATCCGTAACAGAATTTATTCCGCTATCCGTCACTCTATGCGTGATAAAAACCGTCCGCTTAACAATTATGTTTCGCTTGGCGGCGAGGATGATGAAAGCGTGGCGGTTATGTCGTCGGATAAAATGGTTGACCCGGCTGAGCGGATTATCGGAGAAGAGTCTTACCGTGAGCTTCTTGATGCGGTATCGGAGCTTCTTTCCGGTTTTGAAAAAAAGGTTTTGTCGCTCTATCTTGAGGGGCTTTCCTATGCAGAGATATCAGAAAATGTCAGCAAACCGCAGAAGTCGGTTGACAACGCAGTTACAAGAATACGGCGGAAGTTTGCCGGATATCTTGAAAAAAACGGCGATATCAGGTGATTCACCTGTTGAGCAAATATTATTACAAATGCCCAAGTAGCTTAAAAATTATCAGAGCGCAAGATTGAGGTGTCGGTGGAAGTCCGTCCTGGGGCAAGTCTTAAGTCAAAGAGAGGGTATCAAAATGTACGAAGACAAGACATTAAAATGCAAAGAGTGCGGAGCAGATTTCGTGTTCACCGCCGGTGAGCAGGAATTCTATGCAGAGCGCGGATTCATGAACGAGCCGCAGCGCTGCAAGGCTTGCCGTGACGCTCGCAAGGCTGCAAGCCGCGGTCCGAGAGAGTACTTCACTGCTACATGCGCAGCATGCGGCGGAGAGGCAAAGGTTCCGTTCGAGCCGAAAACTGACCGTCCTGTTTACTGCAGCGATTGCTTTGCAAAGATGCGCCAGGAAGACAATCAGTAATTAACGTCTGAAAAAAGACCTTCACGTTTTTTCGTGAAGGTCTTTTTTTGCTCTTATTCAATATTTGTCTTTTCCCAGAATTCGTGAGTCATAATCATACGTGGGAATTGCTTTACGAGTGTATTACGTTTTTTTCGTTCCTCATGCATTGTAAGACCGTAATACTCTTTGAAAAGCCTTCCGAGATATGAGCGGCTGCCGAAGCCACACTTGTCTGCAATATACGAAAACGAAAAGGTTGAAAAGGTTATCATAGTCTGCGCGCGCTTTATCCTCAGCATCTGGAGATAGAGCGCGTAGGTTGTTCCAACCGTCTTTTTCATAAGGCGGAAGAAGTCTGTCTGGCAGAGCGTGGATATGCGTATAAGCTCTTCGCGGTGGATTTTTTCGGCATAGTGCTTGTTCATATATGATATTGCATCCATCAGCGGGGAAAGCTTGTTGCGGATAAAATACTCTGCGCGTTTTTGCTGTTCGCAGGAAAGCGCAAACGGAGGCAGAGAAAAGAACTCTGCTATTTTTTTATTTACATTTTTTATATTTGAAACGCTGGTCCTGTAATCGTTTTCGCACAGTGACAAGAGAATTTCATCGGAGCGGGATTTTTCGTCGGGGGACAGCGTGACAAAGGTTGGAGTAGTGAAGCCGAGCTCTGCGCTGAATTGCCGGCAAAACATATTGGTGATTACGTTTATGCGCCCGGCGACCTGCATTTTGTCAAAGAAGAAAAAGGTTCCCTCAAGGCAGATAAGCTCTACCGGATCTTCGCCGGAGACTTCATAGCCGTGGAAAACCCCGGGAGGCGCGATGACGACAGAGCCGGGACCGCAGTTAAACTCATCATCGCCCACGGCATGTACATAGCTTCCGCCGACGCAGTACCACACCTGCGGAAAATCGTGATGATGATGTTCACCCAGAAAATATCCGGTATATTTAACGTATCGTACAGCAACGGGATAATGAAAATTTGCAAAGACATTAGACATAGGTCCTATTACAGGGTCATACGGTTTCGGGATTTTTGGTGGGTTTGCCATTTTTTTGCGCTCCTTTCTTTTGTTTTTTTATAAAAATTATATCACTAAACAGGGCGCTTTGTCTACATAATAATTCTGTAAAAAATGTAAGATACGACGCTTTTGCGCTTTTTAATATGCTACAATGCAAGTGTTTTAATGCAGAGGCGAAAAACCTCGCAAAATACAATACAAAACAATTTAACAGGAGGACTGAAAAATTATGAAGAAAGCATTATCACTTATTCTTGCACTGGCACTTGTTATAAGCCTTGTGCCGCTGAATATTTCGGCGGTGGAAACAGGTGCGACAAAAACATTTTATTTTGCGAAGGTGAACAGCTGTTCAGGAGGTGTGAGCTCACTTAAAGAGGATCGAGACGGCACGCCTACAGGAATAGATTATCTCCCGGAAAAGAGCACAGAGACGAAAAGCGACAAAACGTACCGTCTTATGGATAATGTGCTTATCCAGGTTGTAACCGAAAAGACTTTATGGAAAGATGCAAGCAACAATGAATCTCAGCTTGTATTTACTGCAGACCTCGGAACAGGTGCATCTGCAGGGTGGTATCAGATTGCATTTACGGGCGGAAACTGGTATCCCGCATCTGATTTGTACATTTATGCAAATGATACATATGTAGGTAACTACATCCCGAAAAAGAATGTAGAGGATTATGAGATAGGAGATACAAAGACATACGGTGCGGTGTATCTTGAACCGGATGCTAATGGCAAGGTTGAGTTTAAGGTGGCTGCCGCAAAAATGGGTGTAAGAGGAGTTTCCGGAGATAATGCGACAACGGCATATTGGGAAGGTCGTATTCTTTTAAGCAGCC
>SVLF01000008.1 GCA_015068085.1 Oscillospiraceae bacterium | reverse complement strand
CTCCTTTGTTTCTTTGTTGTGGTTGGCAAACCCACTTCTATTTTAAACAAAGGAGGATTATTTTTCCACCCATAGCTAAAGCTTTTTGGAACTACCGGCACTGCCGGTAGTTTTCGTTATCCAATAAAATCGGGACTGCCTCACTTTTTAGTGAGACAGCCCCTTTTTACTTTATTTTCCTGTAAGACTCAGCAAATGCCGCGGTGTACTTTTCATCAAGTCCCGGTTTGAACGGTCCCGGAAGTCCGTATTCAAGATGGCACGTCGGCTCGTATCCACCCTCACCGAGTACTTTATCATCCACTATATATGCGCACGAATCAGTATATCCGATAAACAGCACTGACTTTTCTCCGAATGCAGCTTTAACAGCCTGCTTTACACCGAAGCACGGTTCCCCGCCCATTGCAGCAATATATAAATCATCGCTAATGCGTACGGTCTGACAATGAAGTGTCACGCTTTCGGGCATTGTATCGTATCCGCCGTTTACAATTATATCAGCGTTTACGCAATTCGGATTTGTCATATCATCGCCGTAATCGCGCAGATAATTTTCAAAATACTCAAGCGGTGCCTTTTCCATGGGAAGCTCAATTTCAAATGCATCAGAAGCAACAGAAAGAGTTTTTTCTTTGCATCCGCCGTTTTTCACAAAAACGCACACGCTCTTTGCCATATCACGAGAAAAGGCGTCGATATCTGCAAACGTCATCGGGGCTTTCCAACAGTTGTTTTCAAAATCAGCCGTAACATTAGGACGCACATCCCCGCATGCAGACTGGAAATACATAGATATGCAGCCGTAGTTTTCAATGTCGATATATTGGCAGACACGCGCAGGAAATTCCCCGCTGACACCGGTGCTTGTCGGGTAGAACACCGGATGACACGGGAAATTCATAACCAGTGAGCAAAGGCTGCCCGATAAATCCCGCACGCACAACAACGCAAATTCCGTATCATGCGGATAATCGGCATTCGGCGCATTTGCGGGCTTACCGTTACGCATTCCCCTGCGGCTGACATTAAACGGTGCATCAAACACTCCGTATTCAAGAATCCCTTCGCGCATCGCACACATTGCGCGGTCCAGACAATCACAGGCACGTGTAACAAGAAAAGCTTCATACCTGTCATTATGAAAACCCGGGTTGTATCCGAGAGCCGCCGGAGCCATATGAGAATGCGTGCAAGCTATCACGACTGCGGACGGCGGAATACCGTAATTTTCTTTTGCGTATTTTTCAACTGCTTTATTTAAGCTGCGGTCATGAAAGAGCAAGTCAAATGACATGAGAACTGTCTTTTTATTCCCGTCGTCAAGCACAAGGCATCTTACATAAACATCATCGTGAATTTCCTTAAACCCTTTGTCCCTGTCACATTGCGGACACGCAAGACACATAGATACTGTAGGAGTAATTATATCCTTTGCTACACCAAACTTCATAAATGTAAATCCTCCTTAGTTCCAAAAAGAACATTTGTTTTTCTGTTATTATACATTTAACCTCTAATACAAACTCCCCCTCTTGACAAAAGAAGGGGAGTTTTATACATAAGCTTATTTGCCGTAAATTACAGTGTCATCATCCATGATTGCATAGCCGATAACGCTTGCGACGGAAGTAAGATCGTTTTCAAACTTAAGCTGGTTTCCGCCGTTCTTTACTGCAATTTTATGTGTTGCAGTCTCAAGCGAAACCTCGCCGCCGTTTTTGTTAAAGAGCACGCCCTTTTCCTTTGCAGCATCAAGACCGATAAACTCGGCAAAGCTTTCGCTTATGATAATTCTGCGAAGCGAATCCGTAATGCTCGGCTTATATGCACCGTAGACCGCCTCAAGCCCACAGTTCTCTGCCGCGAGGAAGCTGTAATTCTTATCAAAGCTTACTATTTCATTATCCTTTGTCCAGTAGAGGAACACATCAGAGCCGTTGCCGTCCTTGCGTTCTGTTGCGGAGACCTCAACAAGCGAGCCGTAAGCGTAGTTTGTTGCCACACCGTTCACTTTTACAGCAACGCTCTTTCCTGTCGGTTCTTCCGAGAACTGTGCAACGAAAATCATCTGATTTCCGGTTGCCGTTGCACTCTCCACCGTTCCTGTCTGCCCTGCAAGAGCCCAGCCTTCAAAGGTATGATCCGTAAGCGACGGAACTGACGGGAAGACTATCGCTTCACCTTCATCATAAAGCGTGCGTGAAAGCTCATTTCCGGATGCATCAAAGAACACAACCGATGTCTGAGCGTCATCCTTTGCCTTGTATACAGCCGTCAGATACGTGCCGCCGGCAGGAGCTGTTAAGGTGTAGCTTTCGCTGTCGGAAACCACGCGGCGGTCGGCGCCTATGCCCTTTGTCCAGTAAAGGAAGGTATAGTCATCATACTTCGGAGCTTCTACGGTAAACTCTGCTCCGCGGGTAGTTGTATACGGAGTTACCGTATGGATGGAGGTGTCGTTGTCGGAATTTACGGTTGTGGTAAGAACGTTCACAACTGCTTTGTCCGAAAGCGAATGTTCACTTTCTTCTGCGATGTCTTTGGTCATCGTATCTGCAACAGCTGCAATTGCCGTCTCTTCTGCACCAACCTCACCCGGAAGCGGAGTGAGAGTGATGGAGGATAGATTGAACATTTGTAACCCATTGCTTGCGTACACAGTGGAGTTCCAATTTGTCAGACTTTCCGGGAAAGTCAGAAATGCAACATAATATTCTCCCGCAACGGGAACATCAATTGTAAAGCCGTCGACAGCTGTGCTTGATGCAAGCGCTTCACCGATGTACATTGAATTTTTGAGTTGCCATCCGAGTGCTGTATAATCAGATGAAGAAGGAATTGCATTTATTGCCGCCGTACTGTAGCTTACCGGAGCCGCACCAAAATACACCTTCGTTGCGGCGTGAGCAGGACCGTAAGCAGTATCAGTTTCTTTATAGTAAGTGTTACTTATCGAAAGCTTGTATTTTCCGCTGTAAGGAATATTCAGTCTGATTGCTACATGTGCTCTGTCTGCCGGATTTGATTTGTAGTTTTCGGTATTTGAGCTATCATAAAGTGTCGGCGTAAACAATCCCTGCAGGTATCCACCTGAACTCATATTTGAATTGCCACCATTTATAAGCTTGCCATTGGTATTATTATTTGCTGAAATCACTGAATCTATCGCATACGGCGCCGTTTTTGTTAAATCAAGTGTGTAATACGGGTCACATTCAACGTATGTATTTCCACTGCCTGACGCCGGAATTGCTGTGCTTGGAATGGTATCTCCGCTATGCTTCACCGAGACTGTTTTTTCCCAATTTGCCAGATGAAGATTATAAAGGGCAACAACCGCTCCGGTAGTTGCGTTATATCTTATACTTGTGCTATTACCATTGCTATATGTAGATTTAGGTATCATATCCGTATTCATAACATCCGCATCAAAAATATATTCAAGCGTTTCTGCGTTTTCTTCTGTCAATTCCTCAGAAAGTTCAAAGCTGACAAGCTTGATAACAGCCGAATCATATGCACTTGACGAATATTCCTCTACTGTCGCCTTCGGATCTATTCCGCACGGAACGATGAGAAGAAAATAATTTTTATTCGCATCAAGAGTTACAGGAGAGAGCGCAACCGTTTTGTTTACGGTTGTTGAACCGTACATATTTATGCCTATACCAATTCTGTTGCTTGAATCTGTTTCCTCAACGTGATTATAGAAATTACCGATATTAATCCCGCTTGCAGCTCCGCTATCATTATATTTCACTGATGAATACCAGTCTTTGGCTTCATTTTCATCAGCAGGCTTTTCCACAAGAAAAATATCAACTATCGGGGCAGATGTTCCGGTTTTGAAGGTGATGCTCGGCGTGTACTTTCCCGATGCGTCAACATCAAGCTCAAGCCCGAATGCAGTTTTATATGCTCCGGTCGGTACATCCGTTCCCGGTCCGAAATATGGCGTACCTCCGTCTTCTTTTACATGTGCTGCCATATTAAGCCATGTATCTGTTGTGTAAAAATTATGGAAATTCTGGAGTCCCACAAATCCCCATTCCTGAGTACCGGAAGCAGCGGTTGTGATGCTGTGTTCTACCTTATGCAACCAATTGTCCGCTTCCGCAGTGTTTGTCGTGTGCGCACTGTTGTTAAACTCATACACATATGTCTTGGGGTTACGTGCCCATTCATAGCCCGTGTCCGCTGCGAACGCCGCAGGAACAAGGCTTATGCACAATGCAAGCGCAAGGATAACAGATATTACTTTTTTCATGATTTTCTTCCTCCTTTTACTTTACGTTGTTATATACCTTTTCGTACAGTGCAAGAAGCTCGTTTACCGGAAGCTCATTAAGCTCATCACGGAAAGAATCCCATTCACTCATCGGACGCTGACCGATAATGAACTTCTGGATGTTTTCCTCAACATGGGTGTTAATTGATGTGTTAAGGTCTGCAAGAGCCTTGCTGTCGTCTGCCGAGAACTCAAGATATAATGTCGGGTCAAGATGCGGGTAAATGTTTCCGATGATAAAGTCAGTCGTTGCTGCCTGTTCTTCGGAGATAGATGCATCAATACATTCGGGGTCTATGCGCGTATATGTGCCTATCGTCTTGAAGCCGTAAAGCGTCTGCGCGTTGTCCGCTTCGTTTTCTACTATAAACTGACGCTTGTCGCCGACATTCTCATATGTTTCGCCTTCTTTGCCCCATGAAAGAATTTGACTTCCTTCATCTGAATAGAACCAGTTGATATAGCGCATTGCGTTTGCGATTGACGCTTCATCTCCGGTATTGAGAACACCGTAGCCCGACGGGTCCTGATTGAATTTGTTGTTCTTGTTAATGCCGATACCGTTATCTGCCCGCGGCGGAGTCATAGCGGTGAGGTTGAATTCCGGCATCTGCTCACGCGCAATACCGTTAAAGAAGTCAATTCTCACCTGATATTCCGGCATAATAAATCCGCGGTTTGTGGAAACAAGCTCCTGCCATGTTGAAGCATTGATTGTCATAAAGTCTGACGGAATAAGACCTTCCTTTACCATACGGTTTAAGTACTCGACAATTTCTTTCATAGTGTCCTCGGTTGCACCGTAGCACCATTTTTCGTTCTCAAAATCGTAATATGCACCGTAATGGAAGTTTGGCTTCCACGAGCATCCGATAACGTTTATATTTGAAAGCCCGGCGCGCATGCAGAACGGGTAAGAATCCGGATACAGCTCCTTGAGCTTTTTGGAAACGTTGTACAGTTCCTCTGTAGTTTCCGGAACGGAAAGACCGTGCTTATCTAAAATATCCTTGCGGTAAAGCCATGTACGGAGGTTTGTGTATCTCTCCATACCGTAGTTCGGAGTGTAATATACTTTTCCGTCCGCGCTCCTGCGGATGTTTTTCATCCACTGGTCCTTTTCGGGAAGACCGTCCCAGAATGCGTTGTAGTCCGGAAGGAATTCCGAGTAATCATCAAGCGCGACAAATGCACCCTGTTCGCAGTAATCTGCAAAGCCCGAGGGCTTTCCCTGAAATCCGATAAGATCGGGGAAGGAATCCGGTGCCGCCATAATAAGCGGGAACTTTGTCCCGAAATCGGTTGCCGGAACAGCGTTTATATTAAGCGTTCCGCCGATGCTTTCGCGGATGTAGTTCCACACTGCCCAGTCTTCCTGATACGGCCACGATGCATGGCTTGCAATTGTTATGTCAAGTACAGCATCATCGGGAAGTTGCTTTCCCTCAGGGATATTGTAAGAAACATCGCCTGATATTGTACCTGTGCCGCCGCACGCACAGAGCGCGAACAGCATAATTGTTGCAAGGGTTAAAGTGATAAGTTTTTTCATTGTAAAACCTCCTGTTATTTGTGGGGATAAAATCCCTCCACCGCCATTTGGCGGTCCCCCTCCCTTTAGGCAAGGGAGGCTTTATAATCCAGTATTCTCTTAATCAGCACTGCGACCTCGGCTCTTGTTGTGTAATCCGCCGGGGCGATGAGACCGCTCTTGCCGTTGACGAGTCCTGCGCCAATAAGTGCAGTGACAGCTTCCTTCGCGTAAGGTGCGACAGTGGCGAAGTCGGGGTAAATCCCTCCACCGTCTTCGACGGTCCCCCTCCCTTTAGGCAAGGGAGGCTTATTATTAAGTGCGCGGTGGACGATTACCATCATATCCTGACGAGTGATGGTGTTGCGGGGAGCATACTTGTTATCACCTATACCGTTGACGATGCCGGTATTGCGTGCTATTGCAATCTCAGATGCGAAATAATCGGATGCATTTACATCTGCAAAGTTCTCCGCATTTTCGCTTTTGAGCTTAAACGCGCGCACCAAGAGAATTGCAAAGTCTGCGCGGGTGATGTTTGATGCCGGAGAGAATGTGCTTGCAGTCGTGCCCTTTATTATTCCATCAGCCGCAAGCTCGTTTATCGCATTCTCTGCCCAGGCGTGGTTAGCGGTGTCTGTGAAACGGAGCTTCTCCGTTTCACCCGAGGCCTCGGGTGATTTTTCGCTGTCGCTTTCCGCCTTACCATCATCAATTTCCGGCTTGTCGGTCGGTGCGGCGCCACCGCCGCCTCCGCCGCCGGCAGAACCTCCGGCATTTCCGGAAGAAGATTCATTCTCGCCTTTATTTGCCGATGCGCCTGTCGTGCTTCCGTAAACGGTTATCTCAAAGCTTACTGTGCCTTCGCGTCCGTCTTCGTCAACTGCCGCGATTACAAAGCCTGCCTCGCCCACCTGGCTCGAATCCGGTTTCCATGTAACAACGCCTGTTTCCGAATTTACGGATGCGCCGCGCGGGAGCACCTTTCCAACGAATGTAAATGATGATGAAGCCTCGCTGCCTGCATTTACATCCACGCTTACAGAGCTTCCTGCCGATACCGAAAGCTTTCCTGATATACTAAGGCTCAAATCGGGCTTTACATCGTATTCTTCGGAAAGCAGAATCTCAAATTTCTGGAACTTTGCAATGTTATAGAGAAAGCCCGCCTCGGGATTGGCATTTTGTGCATACGATTTTATCACGTTTACATCTCCGAGGAATAAATCAACATATGCGCTGTTTGCCTCATTTTCTTCAGCGCTTATAATGCGATAAGAGCCGTTCTGAGTTCCGGTGTTTGCGATGTAGATATATTCCCCCGCAAGACGGGAAAGGTCAACCTCTTCGTTAAAGCTTACCGTTATATAGTTCTTATCCGTAAGCTCCTCAGTAAAGCTTACAACCTCACCGGTATATTTGCCGATGCCGCTCATTTCACCGATAAGCGTTCCATCATTCATATAGGAATAAATATTCTTGCCTTCATCATTCACCGTATATACCCCCACAAAGCCATTGAAATTAAAGCTTACGGGGATTTCTTTATTCCCGGAATTTATGAACTTATCGGAAACCGCGTAGGTTTTTTCGCTGTCCGGCGCGTAAATGACGTAGTCTACTCTTCCGTTTGTGAGCGTTACACGAACTGCCTTTGCCTCGTTTTCGGAAACCTGTTCCCCGCCGGAAAGAACGGGAACGGATTTGATATCCGCGATATACTCTTCTCCCTTATACGGCTGAAGAACCGAGGTGAAGAGAGTGTCAAGCTCTTCGTCGCTTGTTCTGTGGATGAGCATATAATCAAGCCCCGGAACATTTTTGTTGCTTGCAGTTCTCGGTGCATATCCGGTAACGATGCCAAGACCTGTCGGCGTCCAGTCATTTACCGCGGTATACTTCATATTGAGGTCTGAAGAGTCTGCAACCTGCTTGTTAAAGTCGGTCTGCTTAAAGTTCACGGTAAAGCTTCCGCTCTCTATATCCTTTGCACGGTTTACGTTGGTAAGCCATGTATACCCGCGCGGGAACATAGTCGTATACGCAGCCGTGAAGTTAAGTCCGTTCGGGTCCCCTCCGTATTCAACCTCTTTTTCTCCAACCACCTTGCCTGTCGCCGGATCGAGATAAACAGCGGTGATGTCATGTCCCGCATATGTATCCTCGTAATTTCCGTTTTCATCCACCTGCGGAACAAGGGTTAAATCGTCCGTTGAATATCCCATGTACGACTGGGTGTGGAAGCTGTAGGTATGGCTCTTTCCTCCCTTCACGCGGAAGAAATCAACAGTATACGCAACCTCGTTTGACGCCGCAACGGAAACAACGGTTCTACGATATTCCTCAGTTTCCGCATATGCATTCGGTGCTTCGACATCCATAATCTGAACCGTATCTGTGCTATCGAAGTGAAGCGGTGTTCCGCCGTAAATTCCGTTCTGATAATCGTCATTTACAACAACCGTATTATGAGAAAGGGTATTCATTACCCACTGGAAGCGGTTTTCATCGTTTCCGGTAGCTTCCGGATAGCCGAGGTCAGGCATAAAGTTAAAGCCATAAGCATTAACGCCGATTTGCAGCATATCGCGGTGTCCGTGGCCGGAGTTTCTTCCGTAATACATCCACACATCGTGGCGGAAATCGCGATCCGGGATAGCACCTGTACTCTTTACAAGCTCGCCGCCACGAAGAAGACCGAGCCCAAAGCCCGTGAGATTTTCACTGACGAATTTATATTCGCCCTCTTCATCAATAATTTTCTGTATTCTGTCTGCAAGGCTTGAGTTGTCACTGAACATATCGATATGAATATCGTCAAGCTCGCCGCCTACCGCCCAGTAGTAATTCTTTGCAAGCTGCGGATCACCGAGCATATTAAATGCACGGAGAGTAGAATCCGCAATATTCGCTTTTCCCTTATTTCCCGCTGCGCCCGAATCACCGATATGCAGTACATATCCGTTACCTACATGCTCTTTTATAAATGTATTGAACATCTTAACGAATTTGGGATTTTCAAAAAGATTGAGGGCAGAATCCGCGCCATATCGATAAATCGTTTCTGCAATGTCAAGCCCTTCGGTCAGCCAGAGCAGATTGTATCCTACGCCTGCTTCGTTTCCGAACCCATCACGGTCAACCTCGTTCATATATCGGGTAAGCATTTCGCCGCCCTTTGTCTCAACGGTTGCATTAAATTCACGGTTCTGGTATACCGTATCGTATACCTTCACCTTTGTTTCTCCAAACGGTTTGATAAGCCAATCAAACATCTCGTTTGTCTCTTTCTCTACATCAAGCGCAACCGCCGCGAGCGTTACAACCAGCTGATGCATACCGAAGTTGCCGAAGATTTTGGCTTCTTTCGCCGCCCTAAAGCTCTCACGGATAACATTGTTTTCAATGTTCTCGCGGATTAAATCGCCGCTCGTTTTGGGATTTATTACACCCTTGAGCGTTCGTGCACGCTCGGAAAGATATTTTATAACCTCAGAATCATCCATCATTGGATAAAAAGCATCATAAGCGCGGATAAGAGGCTCCGCAACACGTGTTTCCCAGATATTACCGACGGTCTTTCCCGAATAATCTCCGCCGTGGGAGTGAGGATATGAAAGGCTTACCTTCTGAATATCATAAGCCGGATAAACATCTGCCATACGGTCAAGAAGGATAACGCCTGCACGGCCGTATTTTTTATCTCCTGTGTAAAGATACGCCTCGTACAGATCCATAAGCGCACGCGAAAGAATTGATGTTTCTGCTCCGTTATTGTTCCAAAGCTTATGGTGATAGTGGGCAATTGTTGACCACTTCGGGTTTGTTACAACGCTCTCATCCGATCCCGGAACACCGTCACGCGGGGACCAGCCGAAGCCGTCGTCTACCATCCACGTGCTGTCCTTGTCAGAATACAGCTCATTTTTGAGATAACCGTAGCCGTAGTCTCTTCCGGTCTTTGCATACTCATCAGCGAAAAGAGCACGGTGGTTTTCAAGCGCCAGCTCACGCGAGAAAGTTCCCTCATCTGTTATACCGAGCTTATAGAAGCTTTCAAAGTCGTTTGACGGGAACAATCTCTTACAGTTGGGGCACTGAACCTTCCACGGACGGTTAATCGGGTCAACTACCCACGAATATGCGCCCGTCGTCTTTGCAACGCTGACCTCACAACCGGGACAAATATATGTCATATTTGCCGGAGATGTAAGCGTTGCGATAGTATATCCGCGCGGAATGCCTTCCGTGGGCACCGCGTCATACAAAAGGTCGATGTTTTCTACCCATTTATCGGCATTTTTCTTGGTTGTTTCCACAAGGGATTTTGCCCAGTCATATGTTTTTGCATTTTTGAGGGCGTTTTCGCGCATCACATTTGTGTATATCGTAGGCTCTGCTTTTGACGAGCTTGATATAAACTTCGCATCGCATGAAAACTCCCAGCCCTCAGCTTCATTCTTTGCTGTCACACGCACTGTACCGACGCCGCGTGATACATAATATGCATAACCTTCATCGGCAACAATTATATCCGGCGTGAGATTTTCATAGCTGAAAATAGTTGTCTCACCATCGAGCGCCACGGTTTCGCCGTTGTTCTTTACTCCCGTTACGATAATGCGTGAACCGTCCTCATCCAGTGCCGAAACAACTGTATCTTCTGTCTCTGCCGTGATTGCAGAAAGCTTAACGTTCTCAATCTTCACCGTTTTGCTTACGGATTTTTCGGTGTTATTGAAGGTTGCATATGCCGTTACGGTTGCCTCACCCTCAGAAAGTGCGTAAAAAACTCCGTTTTCTATTTTTGCCACTTCCGGGTCACAGGAAATCTCATAATGAACGTTTGAAACATTGCGCGCATCGGTAACGCTTCCGTCTGAAAGAATTACAGAGGCTTCAAGCATCTTCGAGCTTCCGGTGAAGTATATGGTATCTTCATAGAGGTTTACATCAACTTCTTTATAGGTAACGTCGCTTACAGTAACCGTCGTACTTCCGGACACATCATATCCATTGAGCTTTCCTGCTGTTGTAAGCGTTGCACGGCCGGGGGCTTTTGCCTTAAAGCTTCCGTCAGATACGGAAACTATATTCTCTTCCGAGCTTGTAACGGGAAGCGTTACCTCAACCGAGCCGTCAGAAGAAACAAGCGGAAGATAGTATACTGCGCCGTTATTCTGCGTTACACGGATTTTGTAATCATCGCTCTCTCCTGCCGCATAAGTCGAACGGCCTTTTTCTATTTCTACTTTTGAAATTCCGTCGAGGGCTGCACGACCTTCAAAGCCTACACTTCTTATAAAGAGATTTGTCCCTCCGCTCGTCTTCCCGCCGTTTCGGATAAGAAGAGTATGTGTTTTTCCTTCTTCGAGATATAAAGACCGAAGCTTTTTCGGTACGGATGTATAAATATCGCCCGGCGAAGCATATGTATCGTATTCGCCGACATATTTTCCATCTACATAGAACTTTGCAAGACCTGTGCTTATATATTGTATAGCCTCTGCCGTCAGGTCATAATATCCACTCTCCGGAACCGTAAAGTCAACGGCGAAATCTCCGTAATTTTTAAGATAGATGTACTCAACCTTGTCCTTCTGAATACGGGCGGCATTCGTCGTCCCGCCGTAGAATATATCCGCAGAAAGCACTTTGTTCACCGTCCAGTTGCTTCCGTGGGTATCTGCCGTGAAATATCCATCCGAGGTAACCTTATCCCATGCGTACTCCTCATTGAAGTAAAGCTCAAACGACGGATAGATAACTTCCTTTGAAATCGGGATTTCCACCGTTTTTTCCTTAAACTTACCGTCCGGAGTAGTAACCCTCACAAGAATTTGTGCAATACCCTCTGAAACCGGAGTTACAATGCCATTATCAGAAACGCTTGCGAACTCGTTCTGTGACGTATAACTGACGGTTGCCGTGCTCATATCAACATCCGTGCCATCCGTAAGCTTTGCGGAAACGGTAAGCGTCTCACCGTCGGCATCATCAAGAAGAATATATCTCGGTACAGTGACAAACATTTCGTTTATTACCGGAACTTTTGCTATAATATCAAGTGTTGCAGTATACGGTTTTGTATTCACTGTGGCAGTTACCGTAACGGTGGCGTTCCCGGCTCCAACAGCGCTCAGGACTCCGTCATCAGAAACCGTTGCAACCGATGGATCTGAAACATCATACTCAATTTTCTCAGCACCTTTTGCAATATCGTAGCTTCCGCCGTTTGCAAGCTGTGCCGAAACGTTTATCTTCTGTGTTGTTCCCACAAACATTTCGTTGTTATCAACTTCTGCCTCTATCTCTGAAATACCTGCCGGAGAAGATGTTTCCACAAAAGTTATCCCCTGAAACTGAAATTTGCCGCTACTCGCTCTCATAACGATGCTGTTTGCATATTCTCCGGCTTTCAGCGTTACTCCCGCTATTTTTTGTTCGCGCACAATTGTGTGCGAACCGTTTGCATCTTTTCCGTCAACCGTTCCGACATATGTATCGTTTATATATAAATCAAGGTTTGGTCCCGATGCATACGGCTGATGGTGAACAATGATATCGTATGTTCCCTCCGAAGGCGCAGTAAATTTGAGCGCAAGATCTCCCCGCGCTGCTACAATCTGCAAAAAAGCATACGTTGCCGAAACCTGCCAGCGTGCAGCATTTTTTGTTCCGTTTACCATAACCTTGCCGCTTTTTGCCGTATCGATCTTCCAATTTGAGCCCACTGTTGTAGTTGCAAGATAACACCCCTCCTTTAAATCAAGAAAGGTAACATCAAACGAATCACCCTCGGCTCCCAACGCAATTGTTGGCATAAGCCCAAACAACATACTCAATACAAGAAGCATTGAAATAACTTTTTTCATAACTTTTCCTCCCGTTTTTTCTTTATTGGCAAACAGAATTCAACTGTTAATATAATTTTATCATTACCGCATAATTCAAACAATACCAAAAATTATAATCTACGGCAAAATCAAATAGTTCTTGAAAATTTTTTTGATTTATTGTATTATATAATTAAGAAGGTAAAAGAGAGGAGGAGCCCATATGGGAGTGCTTGATTTTCCACACCCGGGAATTATTCCATCCCTGTGCAGAACACGTGAAGAGTATAACGTGCTTGCAAAGCTTCCTGTTCATATCTACGCTGTTGACTCAAAAACCACCAACGAAATCCACTGGCACGACTATACGCAGATCTGGTATACCGTTTCGGGAAGCTATTATCACACTGTAAACGGTGTCCGTTCTCTTCAGACGGCAGGATGTGTTTCTGTCATTTATCCGTATTCTGTTCATGCCGTTGATACACTGCATACCGTGCTTGAGGATACACGCATAATCTGCATATCCATATCTGACAATGCATTTGTAAAGAACATTCTTCCTTTCATTCCTCTTACCTACACCCTTGCTGCTTTTGATAATTTTACGCTCCATCCGTTCACTAAGCTTTCGGGACGTGACAAAGAGCTTGCAGATGACATTTGCGAATCCGCTCTTTCTGAATATCAAAAAAATCAGGCAATGATTTATCACAAGATTTTCAACAATATCGGAAAGCTTCTTGAGCTGTGCGTGAAAAACACAAACACTCCTCTTTCAAAAACCGAGCTGCATATTGCACACGAACGTATGCTTCATATAAGCAATGCGGTTCACTTTATCACAGACAATTGCAGTGAGCGCATCCCTTTGCAAAGCGTAAGCAAATCAGCTATGATGAGCGAGCGCTCATTCACCGACAAATTCAAGCTTACCGTCGGGCAGACATATCACAGCTACCTCATAGGTGTGCGTATGGCAAAGGCCGCAGACCTTTTACGTTACAGCACAAAAAGCATTTCTGAAATTGCCGAAGAATGCGGATTTTCAAACAGCGGTCATTTTTCAAACACCTGTATTGATATGTTTGGGATAAATCCCGTTGCTCTTCGCCGTCAGTTTAAAGAATACGCCCGTGCAAATGGTGAGGCTTCCTTTCAAAAAAGCCTCGCCGCACTTTGGCTTTATAACTGGAGCGAGGATGAGCTTTGCGAAATGCACCGTTTTGCTACCGGCGATTGGTAATTATAATTAATCCCAAACGTGCTTAGTGCTTAATCAACAAGGGTTTGTAGCAAAATGCATTTTGCTACAAACCCTTGTTAGACTTTAGAAAAACAACACAGCACCTTGTCTGAATTCTAAAGAAATTTTCTTATTTAATTTCTGGCAATGACGATATCGCGGAGATAAATTCCGATACCGTTGTTGCCTTTTTTATTGCCTTTGCCGCCCGCTTTTCTTCAGGAAAATTCCACATAACGTAAATCCATATTTCTTTAAGCTTGTGCAGGGTGAAAACATCCGAGCCGAGAACGGCACGGTATCGCTCGATAAGCACCTTTGAAAACTCCACAAGTTCTTCCGTGCGAAGCTTCTCCCCTCCGCGTATCTCGCGGAACAGTGCGGGATTCATAACGGCACCCCGCCCGAGCATCACGCCGGAAAGGTTCGGAAACCGGGTTTTGATTCTTTCAAAATCAGAAACCGCGCGGATATCGCCGTTATAGCAGAGTGGATTCTTCGCCGCTTCATACGCTTTTGCAAACACATCTGCATTTGCCTGTCCGCTGTAAAGCTCTTCGCGCGTTCTCGGATGAACGGTAAGCTCATACAGCGGATACCGGTTGTATATTTCCAAAAGATGCGGGAACTCATCATGCGAGAAGTAACCCGTTCTCGTTTTGACCGATATTTTCATATCGCTTTTCGCGAAAATTTCCGCAAGGAAAGAATCAATTGCGTCCGGAAACTGCAAAAAACCGGAGCCGCGCCCTTTCCGAACAACCGTTCCCGCTGGACAGCCGATGTTTATATCAATCTCCCGGTAGCCGAGAGGTTTTATTTTTTCGCAAAACTTGAGAAAGGACTGCGCATTGCTCGTCAGCACCTGCACACGCAAGCTCTCCACCCGGTTATTCTCAGGCAGGATATCGCGCATTCCCTTGCGGCTTACCTTTTCCTGCTCACTCGGGTTGATAAACGGCGAAAAGTATGTATCCACGCCGCCGAAAAATTCCGCGTGCGTGTTTCTGTATGTGTATGTCGTTATCCCCTCAAGCGGGGCGAAATAAAGCTTCATATCTTTTCTCTGCCTAAATCTTATAGCCTGTACCGATAAACTGCGCAATATCGCGGCCGAGATCATCCGTGATGTCAATATTATAGACACATGAGGTTTTTCCGTCTTTCTTGCATTTTGCGTGTGCGATAAGACGGCTTCCGCGCGTTCCGGACAAAAAATTTATGCTTACGTTCTGGGCAACGGTTGTTTTATGCATATTGTTTGATGCAACAGCAAACGCAAAGTCACCGAGCGTGAATATTGCTCCGCCCATAACGCCGCCGACAGCATTTTTGTGCGTTTCCAGAATATCCATACTGCAAACACAAAAGCCATCCCCCAGCTCATCTATGGTTATTCCGTTGCTTGTCGCAAACAAGTCGCCGGCAAAATACCCGCGCGCTTCATCAATATTTGTAAATTCAGCCATATTGTAACTTCTCCTCCGTTATTATTTATGTAGGCACTCCGTAACTTGTTCGGAGATTTGCTTCATTCCCAACTCTGTAGGATGACCGTTTTCCTTGTCTATTTCTTTAAGACATAAATATTTAATTTCATTTTTTTCACAAGCTTCTGCAAAACCCGTGGTGATTTCTTGTTTTAAATCAGTGTTTATGATAACAATGACATCTTCAACCGCTTTCTTCGCTCTGTCAATCAGATAACAAAACGCGGGCAATACGCACTTTAAGTCCTCTGCAGTCCAATCCGAATACTTAAGCTTTCCTACAGGTGCATCTATCCATGAATCATTCGTGCCGCCGAATATAAACATCGTGTCTGTTTTATTTTCAATAAAAAATTTTCCCGATATATATTTATCGATCCTGTTTACAAAAGACGATTCGACAGAAAGAGATTCTCTTACCGTATTACATATTGTCGAACCCGAAAAGCTGTCATTGAATACTATATTGAGATCATTTTCATTTGAGAATATCTTCCACCATGTTTTTTCCACACCTTTGACAATCGGGCTGTCTTTTCTTCCGTCGCTGTAATAAAACAGGTAGCCTTCCGGAATATATCCCTCATATGTTGAATAACTGTCACCCATTATGAATACGTTATTCTTATTGTTCATTTTTTATTCCTCACTTTAATTATATTTCCGATGCAACAGCACAACCGTTTCGACATGTTTTGTTCGTGGAAACATATCTACGGGTTGAACTGAAATTACCTTATAGCTTTTATCTTCTTCAAAAATCTTCAGATCCCGCGCAAGTGTTGCAGGGTCGCAGGAAACGTACACCACGTTCTCGGGACTCATCCGCTTTATTTCTGTTATAACCTCGGGTGAAAGACCTTTGCGCGGAGGGTCTACCACTATCGCATCCGGCTTTTCTCCTCGCGAGGTAAGCCTCTGCGCCGCTTCACCTGCATCTGCACAGATAAACTCTGCATTTCCTATTCCGTTTAGCTCTGCATTTTTCTTTGCATCCTCTATCGCCTGCGGAACTACCTCAACGCCTATTACACGCTCCATAGATTTTGCAAGCTTCAGCGTTATGGTTCCTATTCCGCAATAAAGGTCAAGCGCAGTTTTTGCGCCGCTTGAGAGCGCAAGCGTTGTTGCAATGTCATAAAGCTTTTCCGTCTGCGCGTGGTTTACCTGATAAAACGCAGCAGGTGAAATTGAAAAAGCGCTTCCGCAAAGCTCATCGGAAAGGGTTGACGAGCCCCACAGCGTTATATATTTATTTCCGAGAATGACATTTGTTTTTTCCTTATTGATATTCAGAACTATCCCGCACACCTTCGGGCATTTTTCCGTTATTATTTCAATAAGCTTGTCCTTATCTTTCAGCTTTTCGGTCACAACAAGGCACAGCAATGCGCCGCCTTTTCCGTTGCGCACATAAATATGGCGAAGAACTCCCTTCCCGCTCTTTTCATCGTATGACGAAATGTTGCACATTTTCTGCCACTCATGGACTGCGGCGCGGATTTCATCTGCGACCTCACTCTGGATAAGACAGCTTTCCGAGGGGACAATATCGTGGCTTCTCGGACGGTAAAATCCGCTTGTTGCATCTTTACCCACCGGAAACTGCGCCTTATTACGGTATCTTTTCACATCGTCCGCGCCGATTATCGGAAGCACCGGTGCATCAACCTTTGCGATCCGTTCTATACATGAGCGCACGTGTTCTTCCTTTACGCGAAGCTCCTCCTCATATGACATATGCCACATTGTGCATCCGCCGCATTTCGGATAATACTCACACGCGCTTTCCCTACGCTCGGGCGACGGCTCTATCACGCGAATAAGCTTTGCATAAGCAAAGCTTTTCTCAACTTTAAGTATCATTATTTCGCACACCTCACCGCGAAGCGCAAGAGGTACAAACACCGCCATACCCTCTATGCGGGCAATTCCCGCGCCCTCGGAGGTATACGCCGTTATCTCAACGGTATGTATATTCCCTTTTTTCATTTCTTTCCTCTTCTGAAAATAAATAAAACCGCAAACGGAATCGACAGGATAAACGCCGCTAATATCCACAGATGCTCCGCAAAACACGTCATAACGTTGCCAAACACTGCAGGACTTAAAAACGTCATCAGTCCGACAACCGCCGAGGCAATTGCCGACACAAGCACCGCCCCTGCCGCAATGTCCTTTACGTCGCGGATTCTTTCGCTATACTGCTCCGTAACCTCATCGCACAAAAGCTCAAGTGCCGTGTTTATAAGCTCTGCTGCAAGCATAATGCCAAAACAAAGCACAAAGCACGCAACATCACTCTTTTCCGCACGTCCGATTACCGAAAAGAAAACGACGTAGAGCATCATAACTATATGTATTCTGAAATTGCGTTCGTGCCGTGTTACGGTTTTAATCCCTTGTGCCGCGTCTTTAAAGCTCTTCCCAAGCTTTTTAAGCTCCTGCTTCATATGTGCAATCATTCCTTATCTCTTATCTGCAGAAAATTCATTTTCTGCTTTATCTCCCGATACCAAGCCCCGAAAGAATTTCTTCCTGACGTGAGAAGTGAAGCTTTTCGTCCTCCTCGCCCTTCTCGTGGTCATACCCGAGAAGGTGGAGCATTCCGTGAGCCGTAAGAAACGCAAATTCCCGTTCCTCACTGTGGCCGTACTCCTGCGCCTGTGCACGCGCACGATCTGCAGAAATTACGATATCCCCGAGCATAACCGCACCGGTAGACTCATCAATCTCAAGCGGATTCACCTCTATTTTCTGTCCGGGCGTAAGCTCAAGCATCGGAAAAGAGAGAACATCGGTCGGGCGGTCTACGCCGCGATGCTCAAGATTTAATTCGTGGATATTTTCATCATCCGTTATCATAACGCAGACGTCACAGTTCTGCTCAACGTTCTCTGCATCAAGCGCACCTTTTACAACGCGGGTTATAAGAGCCTCAAGCTCTTCGTTCGGTGTATCTGAAACAACCGTTATGCTATGCTCTGCCATTTTTATTATCCTTCCTTATCTGTTGTAATTTCTTTTCTCTTTCGCGATCGCGCTTTTCATACGCATTTATTATTCTCTGGACAAGCACATGGCGCACAACGTCCTTTGATGAAAGCATACACATCGCAACGTCTTCAATCCCGTCAAGCACGCGCATCGCATCGCGAAGCCCCGAGCTTTTGCCGTCCGGCAAATCTATCTGCGTTATATCACCGGTGATTACCGCCTTTGAATTGAAGCCGAGACGGGTTAAGAACATTTTCATCTGCTCCGGCGTAGTATTCTGCGCTTCATCAAGAATGATGAACGAATCGTCAAGCGTTCTTCCGCGCATATACGCAAGCGGCGCAACCTCAATTGTTCCGCGCTCCATATACCGTTGGAACGCCTCAGGACCTATCATATCATACAAACCGTCATACAGCGGACGGAGATACGGGTCTACCTTGCTCTGCAAATCACCCGGCAAAAAACCAAGTTTCTCGCCTGCTTCAATCGCGGGACGGGTTAGGATTATCCGGTTTACCTTCTTTTCGCGGAAAGCCTTTACCGCCGCCGCAACTGCAAGATACGTCTTTCCCGTACCCGCAGGGCCGACGCCAAGCGTTACAGTGTTGTTCTGTATTGCATTGATATAATCGCGCTGACCGATTGTTTTCGGCTTTATCGGCTTTCCTTTCACCGTGATGCAGATAACATCACGCGAAAGCTCCGCTATCTGCTCCTCTTTGTTTTCCTCAACAAGTCCGATCGCATACCGGATATTCTGTTCGTTTATCCCCTCACCGCGCGAAGAAAGCACAAGCAGGCTTTCGATAACTCTCACCGCGCGGTCTGCACGCTCCTCGTCGCCGACAACCTTAAGCTCTGTATTTCGGTTTAATACCGTTACGCCGAGCTCACGTTCTAAAATCCCTATGTTTTCGTCAAATGAACCGAAAATATCGGTCATCTGCTCGAGTCTTTCTATGTTTATCGTTCGTTCTACCATGTTGTTTTAAATCACCTCAGAATTTCTCTTTCTTCTCCTGTCTTTTCAATGCACTCCGCAATTATGGATGCATACGCAAAGGTCTCGTCCTCGGATGTGGAAAGCTCTGCGTTCACAACCTCGCTGCTCTCCGGAATATCAAGTGCGAGATGCAGCCCTTCACCCAAAGTATCATAAGCGGTTTCGGAAGACATCCTCACCGTCTCTGTTTTGTATTCACGGCACTTTGCTCTCTCCAATGAAATCGGAAGCGTAACTCCGTCAAAAAGCACAAGGTCTGTCTTTTCTATTATTTTATCACACTTGGCATACGAAAATCCACTGTTTATATATAATTTTATTCTCTTTCCGCATAAAATTATTGTATACAGCTCTTTTTCGTTGCCTGTATACACCTTTTCCGCATAACTTTTCTGCATCCGCGCGCTCTTTTTTCTCCATGTACGCAAGCTTATTTCCGCATCTGCATGTGTAAGAATTGTGCTTCCGGCGCGCCCGGTCATATACCCGCTTGCAAGAATCTGCCCCTTTATGACCGTGTCTCCCCGGACAACCTCAGGAGTTCCCGTCTTTACGGTAATGTCACATACAACGCCGTCCTTATCTGCTATTATATCACATGGAATTTCTTTTGCAAGTACTTCCGGCGGAGAAATGCGCTTTCTTGCCGTAACATTGGCGTGGGAACCGCTGAAATTGACAGACACATACGCGAGCTCCGGCATATCAATAAGCACACTGTTTCGAAGCTCAGATATATTAACCGACGGCACATAGCTTCCAACAGACAGCCCTGCATCCGCAAGAGACCCCCGGAGCTTTACCGCATCAAGCTCCGGAAAGCCATCTATGTTTATCACCCACACGAAGTTTGTGAACACCCATGCAATCAGGCAAAACACTGCGCATCCGAAAATAAGCGCCGCTCTTTTTTTGAAACGGTATGTAAAAAACGGCAATCCGCACCTTTCAATTATGTGGACGTGACACATTGCCCGCCGTGCAACCTGCGGAAGCTTTTTAAAGTCAGAAACGGACATACGTACACGAAACACACCTATATCCATCGTCTGCATATCCCAAAACTCTATATCGTTCTGCGCGCATAGATTGAAAAAGCGCTCAGGATAAGAGCAGCTCACCTCAACCTGTACATTTCCGCAAAAAAAGTTTATCACATTCTGCAAAGTACATCACCTCTCAGACTTCAAAGCTCACGCTTCCGATTATTCCCGAAAGCCTGATTTCATCAGCATTCATCGCAAGAACGCCTATATCCGCCCCTGTCACCTTGACGCTTCCTTTGCCCATATTAAGGCGCACCTCATTTTCCGAGAGCTCCAGAATTCCCTTGTGATTTTCGATATATACCTCGCGGTTTCCCGTCATTTCAATATGCATAAGTCCGCCGCGCACATCGGCAGGAAGATCAAACAAATCCGCTGCGCGTACAATAAAGCTTTGCTTTGACATAACAAAAACACCTCTTTCATTTAATTTTATTAAACGGACAGATGTTATATGTTTAAAACTTTTGTGTCTTGACAAAACATATCTCATGTGATATATTATTCAAAAGAGAAACGTTTCCCTATTTTAAACCGGAGGTTGATTGAAGTTGCAGGAAAAACGCGCATCTGTTAAAGACATAGCTGCAAGGTTGCATATTTCACTTTCCACGGTTCATAAAGCGCTCACCGGAAAACCCGGTGTAAGCGAAGCACGCCGTGAACAGGTACGCTCCGTTGCCGAAGAGCTTGGTTATGTTGTCAACACCGCGGCACAGTCGCTCGCGAGGAAAACTATAAATCTCGCTGTAATTATGCCGTCACAGTGGCAGGAATATTTTGACGAGCTGAAGACAGGGATGGAAAAAGAAATTGCTCTTCTTTCTGAATGTCGTATCAGCGGTACTTTTGTTTACATAACGGATGATACAAAAACTGATGAGCTTTGCACACAAATAAAAAACATCGGTGCAGATTTAATTATTGTATGCTCCTCAACCTTCGGGCTCAGCAAAACCGTCCGAAGTGCTACCGACCGCCTGAATTTACCTGTTTTTCGCGTTGGCGGCGGTGTGGATAATCCGGGAAGCATATGCGATGTCACGATTGACGCTCCCCTATCGGGCAAGCTCGCAGCAGACTTTCTTTCCTGCACCGTGCGCGAGGATGTTCGTGCAGCTGTGTTCACGGGCTCTCTTGATATTGCCGTACATAAGTCAAAAACGGAAAGCTTTATCGCTCGCATTGCTTCAAATGGCGGCTCAACGTTAGAGGTTTGCGAGACGGAAGACAATGAGAAAACCGCATATTGTATGGTTTCGGAACTGTTTAAGAATCATCCCGATATAAATTGCATATACGTGAGCACCTCAACATCGCAATCAGTTTGCCGGTACATAGAAGAAAACGGACTTAAAGAAAAGGTTACGCTCGTCGGAACCGATGTTTTTGATGCACTCCGCGAATATGTAAAACGTGGCATAATGCAGGCAACGATATATCAGAATCAGGAAAAAGTAGGTCGCTGTGCCATTCGCCACGCATATGAATATCTCAATATAAAAAACAGCTACGGAGGCTGTGATAAAGATCCGGAGAGAAATGTTCTCGTTTCCCCGGCTCTGCTTCTCCGTGCGAATATAGAATAAGGCTTTTGTCTTAATCTATATTTTTTACACAAAAGGAGAAACGTTTCTCCTGAAAAGAAAGTTGGTAATTACAATGAAACTCAAGAACAAAATCGCTGTCATAACCGGTGGCGCTGCCGGTATCGGCGAAGCAGGAACGCGCAAATTTTCCGAAGAGGGTGCGTATGTTTTTATTCTCGACGTAAACGAAACGGCAGGAAAGGCACTTGAGCACGAGCTTTCTGATGTTTGCTTTATAAAAGCAGATATTTCCGATGAAGCTTCCGTTAAGTCTGCTTTCGATAAAATCGCAAAAAAATGCAACCACGTAGATATACTGTACAACAATGCATCTGTTTTTCTTGGCGGGCGTGACGGAAGCCTCGGTGATGTTGAGGAACAAATCTGGAAAAAGGTTTTATCGATAAATCTTGACGGAATTTATCACTGTACAAAATTTGCACTTCCTCTTATGAAGGAGCGCGGAGGTGCGATAATCAACACCGCGTCAAGCGCCGGGGTTGCAGGAGTTCCCGGTTGTGCAGCATATACTGCAACAAAAGGGGCAACGGTAACGTTGACGCGCTCTCTCGCCGTTGATTACGGAAAATACAACATCCGCACAAACTGTATAGCCCCCGCAGCAATTGAGACAGAAATGGTAAAAGAAAGCAATCTGAACGATCCGGACTTTGATAACGAATTTTTTCTCCGGCAAATCACTCCACTCAGGCGCTGGGGAAAGCCCGGGGATGTTGCAAACCTTGCTGCATTCCTCGCCTCTGACGACGCAAGCTACTTAAACGGCGTTATTATCCCCTGTGACGGCGGAATAACGATAAACGGAACCGTAAATAAAGAAATATAGAAAGGATAAATGAAATGGGCAAGAAAGAACAACAATGCAGGCAAAACCTGAAAACCATGATCATAATGCGCGAATTTGAACGCGTTATAAAAGACCTTGCAAACGAAGGCTTTGTTGACGGTGCGGTACACTGCTACACAGGCGAAGAAGCCTGTGCACTCGGCGTTTGCTTAAATCTCAATGACGATGACTATGTATTCTCAACTCACCGCGGGCACGGTCATGCAATAGCAAAAGGACTTGACCTTAAAAAGATTTTTGCAGAGCTTATGGGACGTGCAAGTGGTGTTTCAAATGGCTACGGTGGTTCAATGCATCTCTTCAATCCGAAGCTCGGCTTTATGGGTGGCAACGGAATAGTTGGCGGTGGTGTTCCCGTTTCAATTGGAACAGCGTATGCTTCAAAGTACCTAAACGATGGAAAAGTAACTGTTTGCTTTTTCTCCGAAGGTGCCTCGAATGAGGGGTGGTGCCATGAAGCTATGAATATGGCGTCTCTCTGGAAGCTTCCAATAATATTCGCCTGCGAGAACAACCTCTTTGCAGCAACTACTCCATCGTACAAAACGCTCGCAAATCCGGATATTTATGAGCGTGCAAAGGCGTATGACATGGTTGGTGTGAAATGCGACGGAAATGACCTTGACGAATGCATCAAGACCTCTAAAAAGGCGATTGACCGTGCACGCCGCGGAGACGGTCCCACGCTTATAGAGTTCAAAACATACCGCGTTGAGGGGCACTGCCGTGTTATACGCGACCTTGAAATTTTCCGTCCCAAAGATGTTGTTCAGTGGTGGGCTGACCGCGATCCGATTAAAGTATACTCCGAGCGTCTTGTCGAAAAGGGGATAATAAGCTTTAATGATATAAAAGCAATCTCTGAGGAAGTCGAAGCAGAAATAAACGATGCGATAGCTTTCGGAAAGGCTTCTCCGCGCCCGGACACTGCGGAATTTCTCAAAAAAATCAGCGAGAGGTATGCGATATGAAAAAAATACATATGCTTGATGCAGTTAACGAAGCAATCCATGAAGAAATGGCGCGTGACGATAAAGTTTTTGTCATTGCAGAGGATGTCGGCGAATACGGCGGCGTATGGAATGCAACGCGCGGTCTCTATGAAAAATACGGGGTAATGCGCGCAATGGATACCCCGATTTCTGAAGCAGGATTTACCGGACTTTGCGTAGGTGCAGCCATGGCAGGGCTTCGCCCCGTTACGGAAATTATGTATATGGATTTCATAACAGCATGTATGGACCAGCTTGTAAATCAGGCAGCTAAAGCAGACCTTATGTCAGGCTGGCAGATGGAGCTTCCGATAACACTCCGTGCACAGTACGGCTCAGGTTCCCGAGAGGCAGCACAGCACTCACAAAGCCTTGAGGGTTGGTTCTGTCAGGTTCCGGGATTTAAGGTTATAATACCTTCAAACGCTTACGATGCAAAAGGCCTTCTCAAAAGTGCAATACGCGACAACACTCCTTGCATCTTTATGGAGAACAGAAATCTCTACTACGACCCGATGGAGCTTCCCGAAGAAGAATA
Organism: Oscillospiraceae bacterium; assembly: GCA_015068085.1. GTDB lineage: Bacteria > Bacillota > Clostridia > Oscillospirales > JAAYXM01 > SIG480. The sequence continues at coordinate 43,132 of SVLF01000008.1, read as the reverse complement.
TCTCATTCCTCTCGGCAAAGCAAATATCATGCAAGAAGGAAATGACCTGACAATTGTTACTTATGGCATTGGAGTTCCGGTTTGCGAAGAAGCAATCAAAAAAATGCCCGAAGCCTCTATTGAGCTTGTTGACCTGCGCACAATTGTTCCTCTTGATTTTGAAACAATACTCGCTTCCGTCAGGAAAACAGGCAGACTTCTCATTGTCCACGAGGCAACAGCCGGTTTTTCTGTCGGTTCGGAAATAATACGCCGTGTGGTTGAAGAAGGCTTTGATTATCTTGACGCTGAGCCACTCGTCTACGGCAATCTCCGTACAGCAATGCCGTTTGCGGCAAACCTTGAAGATGCAGTTCTTATAAATCCGAACGGCGTTCTCGAAAAAATGCGTTATCTCTTAACCGGTATCTGTTGATTATACAATGACACGGGTGGTCGAGACAATTTTCACTTTGTCTTAGCCATCCGACATTTATTTCGGCTGTTCTGTTTTCAACCTCCAGACTTTTATTACATATTTTACTTGCTTTTTTTATATTATAGAGGTATAATATATAGGCTTGTAAAGAGATTATAGGGAGGGACGTTTTTTGCGCTCTTTTTTAGACAGCATAAATCTTCTGTTATTTATCTTTTTCACCGTTCTTTATTCTTATCAGCTTGTTTATGTTTTTGTTTCGCTGTTTGGAAAACAAAAAAAATTCACAGCCGATAAAAACCACAAATATGCAGTTCTCATTGCAGCGAGAAACGAAAGAACGGTTATCTCCCAGCTTATCGAAAGCATAAAAAAGCAGAAATACCCGTGTGAGCTTTGCGATATCTACGTTATCGCCGACAACTGCACCGACGATACTGCCGAGATTGCAAAAGGTGCGGGTGCCACGGTTTTCTGCAGAGAAAGCAAAACCCACATCGGCAAGGGTTACGCACTTAACTTCGGTTTTAAAAAGCTTGTTGAAGCCGGAAAGTTTTCGCAGTATGACGGGTTCTTCGTTTTTGATGCAGATAATCTTCTTGATGAAAACTATATTTCGGAAATGAACAAGGTTTTCTCCTCCGGATATAAAATTGTAACAAGCTACCGCAATTCAAAAAACTACGATACAAACTGGATTTCCGCAGGTTCCTCGCTCTGGTTCCTTCGTGAGGCAAAATACATTAATTCATCACGCATGATTCTCGGTACGAGCTGTGCAATTTCCGGCACAGGTTTTCTCGTTTCCCGCAAGATTATCGAGAAAAACCGCGGTTGGCAGTATTATCTTCTCACCGAGGATATTGAATTTTCAATCGACAGCGTTATCAAAAACGAAAAAATCGGCTATGCGGCAGATGCCATGCTATATGACGAGCAGCCATACACCTTCCGCGATTCATGGAATCAGCGCATTCGCTGGGCAAAAGGCTTTTTCCAGGTCTTTGCAGCATATGGCAGCAAGCTCTTTAAGTCCATTTTCAAAAATCGGAGCTTTGCATCTTACGATATGCTTATGACGATAATGCCTGCAATGATGCTTACGCTTATCGGTGCAGTAATCAACACCTCCGTTGTGGTATATGCAATGTTCAATCTTCCGGAAATGAAGCTCATTGCCATAACAGCGGCAATAGCATTATTTATGACGCTGTTCAACTTCTATGCCATTCTGTATTTCTTCGGACTTATCACCACGATAACCGAGTGGCATAAGATAAACGCAAGCGCCGGGAAGAAGATTCTGTACACCTTCACCTTCCCGATATTCATTTTTACGTATATCCCGATTTCCATTGCGGCGCTGTTCAAAAAAATTGAATGGAAGCCTATACGCCACAGTATCGCAAAAAACATTGAAGAATTCCAGAAATAACACACAGGCAGAAGCGTTTTGCTTCTGCCTGCTATATTTTTCTTCTTTATCCTGTTACTTTAACCTTTTCTACGCCGACGTATTGGGACATAATCCAGTACATTGCCTGCTCGCGGTCAAGCTCGTGGCCGCCATCGAAGATATCGAGGAACACACGGCTTTTGGGATATTTTTTCATAAGCGCATTGAAAAAATCAATACTCTGCGTAACCGGAACGGACGGGTCAAATTTGCCGTGACAAATTTTGAGATTTGCTGTTGCAATCTTGTCCATATACGTCACGGGAGAGCGTTTAAGCATTTCTTCTTCGCTGTTGCTGCAGCAGGCAAGAATATGCTCTGTATACCTCGGGTTTTCGTTCACCCATTTTGTGAGATCCGTTATCGGAACATATGCACACATACACTTAAAAAGCTCCGGGCAATATCCCGCCATAAGAAGTGTCATATGCCCTCCGCCGCTGTTACCGAGAAGAAATATGTTATCCGAATCTATATCCTCGTTTTCCTTTATGTATTCAACGGCATCCTTGATGTCCTGCTTTGCAAGAAGCGAGCCGCACGCATCTGTTTTGTGCTCATTTGATACAAGGTTTGCGCCGCGGAACTCCGGAAGAAGCAGATTGAAATCATACTTTTCCGCATACGGAACCATACCCAGCTGATTGAATCGGTCATAGCTCCATGTATGAAGTACAACAAGAAGCGGTCTTCCTTTGTTCGGCGACTTATAGAACAGCGACGGCTGCATAGTTCCGTCAATGCTTGATTTTACAAAAATTTCTGTCTGCTGCATTTTTGAGTTCTCCTTTTATTTATTGACCACATTTATTGGTGTGCCACCTGCAAATGCCGCCAAATTTTCCGCCACGCGGTCGATAAGGCGGACACGTGTCTCAAACGGTGCCCATGCAATATGAGGGGTGATAAGGCAATTTTTCGCAGATTTGAGCGGATTGTCCGATGCCATCGGCTCAACGGTGAGAACATCGAGTCCCGCACCAGCTATTTTCCCGCAATTCAATGCCCCGGCAAGTGCCTTTTCATCAATCGCGCCGCCGCGCGAAGTGTTTATCAGAAATGCTGTCTTTTTCATAAGCGACAGCGTTTTTTCGTTGACCATTTTTTCCGTCTCGGGAGTGAGCGGAGCATGGAGAGTTAGAAAATCCGAACGCGCAAAAAGCTCATCACGCGCAACTACCTCTGCATCCGTCACCTTTTCGGATGAGCGCGTGTTTACGATGATATTCATATTAAACGCACGACCGATTTTTGCAACCTCACGGCCGATGCTTCCGTACCCGAAAATACCGAGCGTTTTCCCCGAAAGCTCAATGAGCGGGAACGGGAAGTACGAAAATGTGTGTGATTTTATCCAACCGTCGTTACGGGTGGACTCAGTATATTCACATGTGCTTCCCGCAAGGGCAAGGATAAATGCAAAGGTGTGCTGTGCAACAGACTGCGTTGAATATCCCGGAACATTGCACACCGCAATACATCGCTCGCGTGCATATGCAACATCTATATTGTTATATCCCGTTGCAAAAAGACCGATGTATTTAAGTTTCGGGCATTTCTCTATCACGTCGTGGCTCAATACCGCCTTATTGCATATAACGGCATCCGCATCGCCGATGGCATCCGCCAGCTTTTCATGCGCCATTGCATCATATGCTGCAACCTCACCGATCGCCTCAATCGGCGCAAAAGACAAATCCCCGTTAGTGACAGTGTTTTTATCAAGAATTACAATTTTCATAGTGTTTTCCCCTCATCAAAACGGTATTACATCCGGCACTTCTTCTTTTTCCTCAATCTCCACAAGCCCGTCGGGAGTTTCGACCATATCGTGGCGATTCAGCAAAAATCTTCTTACTGCAAAGAGAACTGCAATAGCCACTACCGTTATGAGATTTTCAAGCGGCGCGGCATGTCCTACAATAAGCTGACGCGCAAGAGCGAAAGCAAGCACCTCAATAACCGTTTCCGGAGTGTGCTTACAGAGCATTTTTATAAGCTCGGCGCCGATTGCAAGAATTATTGCATCATCCAGCACTGTGACAAGAGCCGCAGCCCCATTTGAATACAGGGACATATCAAACATATCAACAACAAGCCGAACGGCAAAAATAAGTATCGCCACTCCGACTATTACCGATATAAGCAGTTCAAACAAATAGCTTACCTCAAACATCTTATCCTGAAGCTTTTTTCTCATATTCATCTTCCTTTCCTATCTTGCAACATCGTCGGTTTTTGCTCCGGTTACGGAAAGCAAATCAGACGGCGCAAGCTCCACCTGATAGCCTATTTTCCCTGCGCTGAACACCATTTTCTCAAGAGACAGGCACGCGCTGTCAACCACCGTTACATACTGCTTTTTCATTCCTATCGGCGAGCACCCGCCACGTATATAACCGGTCACCTTATTGATATCCTTTACGGCAATCATCTCAACCGCCTTTTCACCGACCGCACGCGCGCACGCCTTTAAGTCAAGCTCACGATTAACCGGTACAACAAAAACATAGTGATTTTTCGACGGAGCAACGGTAACAAGCGTTTTAAAAACGCAGTTTTCATCCACACCGATTTTCCGTGCAACGGACTGCCCGTCAAAATCCCCGTCACTCTCATATGTATAAACCTTGTAGTTTACCTTAGCGGAATCAAGTATCCGCATTGCATTCGTTTTGAAATTCGCCACGTTCCAAGCCTCTTTTCTTATAGACAGTCTTTCACAAACTCATTATTCTGCAGTATATATGTATATTTAAAGCCTATGTCGCGCAACAAAGCTTTTGCTTCCGGGAATGCGAAGTCAAGCGTGTCTGCACTATGGCTGTCCGACGATAGCACTATACCCGCATCAAGCTTTAAAAGCGTATAAAGAAGCTCCTGCTGTGGATACGGAGTTTTCCGGTATCCGCGCGAAATTGCACCGGTGTTTACCTCAAAGAGAGAGCCCGCCTGCGCCGCTTTTTTTATGTATCCGGTTGCAAGCTTTATGTATTCTGCATTGTTAAGAAAGAGAATCGGCTCTACCTCATCAAACTTCGTTATGAGGTCGAAATGGCCTATAACATCCGGCTTGCGGCTCAATATGTACTCACAAAACGATGAGTAATATACCTCGGCAAGCTTCAGCACATCCCCGTCGAATGCCGAAACGCACTCTTTCATACATTCGATGCTTGAATCAACCGGATAATACCTTCCGTCCTTGCAGATGTAATGGCACGAGCCGATTATGTAGTCATATTTTTCTCTGTCCGTAAGGCAAAAAGCATCTTCTTCAATGCCGAGATATATGCAGATGTCCTTCTTATACTTTTCGCGAAGGGCTTTTATTTCACGAATATATCCGTCTGTATCCTTCATACAGTATGAAGGATCAAAATCCGTATATCCGTGCCCGGAAAAGCCGATTGAATCAAATCCGTGCTTTATTGCAGAAACAACAATCTCTTCCGGATTATTCTTTCCATCACAGTAGGTTGTGTGAGTGTGTAAATTAGATTTCATATTCTTATCCCAATGTGCGGATAACATATGCCGCAATAATCTTTGTGTACTCCACAAGCTTATCACACTCTATATATTCGTTAGGCTGATGTGCACCGCCCTTTTGGCTGAAATCACGCCCTGCGCCGAATGCAAATGCACGGTTGCTTCCGTATTTTGAAATAACGGAAAGGTCGGAAAGGCACGAGCCGCAAACTATCGGTTCGATACCGCGCACATCGCGCGATGCCGCAAGCATATTCTTAATATCCTCACTGTCCGGCTCAGTATGTACATAGTGGAAAAATCTGGTTTCAGGCACAAAACCGTCTCCGACAATGCCGAGCGGAGCAAGGCGCTCTGTCAGGATAGCTTCAATTTCGTGAAGCTCGGCATAAATTTCGTCTTTAGCCTTGTCTGTGTAGAACACAAAGTGGACCTCACCCTTACCGAGGTCTGCACCGTGATTTCCTGCGCGGACACCCATGTAACGCAGAGATGTCTGCGGAATAATTGTTCCCGCATAATACGGGTTGGCCTCAAGCTCTTTTTTGCGTGCATCCGCAAACCTTTCCACCTCTTCAAGCACCGTCGGAAGTGCCTTTGCCGCAGCAAGCGCGCTGTCAACCGTTTCCTTTGTATGGAACAGATATTTCAGCTCTCCGCCGCCGGAGCCGCAATGCCATATCTGATCTCTGCCGTCCATACTTACAATGCGCTTGCACGGATACTTCATTACCGCAGCCATTGCACCGTGGGAACCGCCGCGTTCTTCATCGCAGTATCCGGCGAAGAGCAAATTCTTCTTCGGAACAAAGCCCTCTTCCTTTAAGAGCTTTATTATAAAAAGAGCTGCCGCAATTGCATATTTATCATCACATGCGCCTCTGCCGAAAATCTTGCCGTCGCGAACTTCTCCCGAAAGAGGATCCATCTCCCAGTTTTCAAGGTCACCTATAACAACAGTGTCCGTATGCGCCATAAGCATAAGCTCATCGACGTTTTCTTCGCCCTGCCAGCGCGCAACGACATTCGGACGGTTCTCAAGATTATGCCCGGGAATATAATCGGGATGCTCAGAAAATCCCGGAAGTTCCATCGGAGAATAAACATCGCTTTCCAACCCAAGCTCACGGCAAAGCTTATCAATATACTTCGCACATTCCTCTTCATTTCCGCCGGTGCTGAAATTCTCGGAATTTATTCTGACAAGGCTGCCAAGAAGCTCAAAAAGCTCCTCTTTTCTTTCTTCAATCAAACTGCAAATACGCTTTGTGTCCATCATTATCTCTCCTTGAATTCTATTATTTAAATTATAGCACAAACACCTCTGATAATCAAGCTTTGGCAACATAGCAGAACTTGTAAATTTATGCACAAAAAAACAGGTTCAAGGCATCGCCTTAAACCTGTTTTGGGGATTTTTTATCTATCCAGTCTGCGGCGGCTTACTTCCGACCACAAATCAAGCTCGCGGGAGTAAGGACCATCGCTCATATAAATGTCGCGCTTGCGGAAATCTTCAATTACCTTCTGAATGTTCTCATACTCTGCAAGAAGGCGCTCATCGCTCATCTTTGCAGGCGGTGTAAGAATTCCGTACCAATCCGGCTGTTTTCTGTAATCCTCAGGCGGATTCGGGTCAAGCGTCATGCTTGTTACCGTGCGTGTTGCAGCGTTTATAAGGTCTGTGATAAGCTGGGAGTTGTCAAGCGCGGTTACATAGTAGCGGTGGAGGAAGGTAACGATCTGCGCACGTGTGCAGGTGGTGTTCGGGGAGAACGCCGTGCCGCCTGTGCCATTTGTGATACCCTTTCTTACTGCCCATGAAACTGCCTTATCAAGCGTGCTTGATTCCGTAACATCCGAGAACGGAACACGCTCTGCGGAAGGTGCGCCTGCAAAACGCCAGAAATACTCAACGGTGGAAGCGCGTGTGCACTGTGCGTTCGGACCGAAGGTTGTGCCGCCCGGATTGTAGATGCCCTTTTCCTTTGCCCAAAGAGCTACCTTATAGAAATAGTCACTTGTCTTAACATCCTTATACGGATTCGCGCCTGTCGGCTGCGGAGAACCTGCGGCACGCCAGAGGAATGTGAGGATCTGTGCGCGTGTGCATGTTGCATTCGGGGAGAATGCTGTGTTGGATGTTCCGTTGGTGATCGCCTTCTGGACTGCCCAGTTTACCGGCTCGAAGAAATAGTCTGACTTCTTGACGTCCTTGAATTCCGGAGTTGTTGCCACGCCGCCCTTAAGGAGTGTGAAGCTGCCGTAATCGTTGCGTCCCTTTGCCGGAGCAAATTTAAACTCGCCGTTCTTTACCTGAAGCACCATAAAGAGGTTATCCGGATAATAGTGACCGCCGTAGTATGTCCAGAGATATACATAGTAGGTCCTGTCTACGTTCATCGGAATATCGCCCTCTTCAAAATAGAGAGTGAGCGAATTTGTTTTGCCGTACTCCATCTTATGCTCATCAGTTGCAAGAAGCATGCCGAACTTGCCTGCCTGTGCAGTAACTTCATCCCATGATGAGAAGGCTCTGCCGTAGTATCCGAGGTCTGTGAAGTCACCGTAATACTTATCTGTTCCTTCCTCGCCCTCGGAGCGCAGACGGGTTGTCATAATTGTAAGGCGACTTGCTGCAGATGCCGTGTCCCAGCCAAAGTCGATGCTGAGTGTTTTTACATCGCCGTTGCTGAAATAGCCTGCCGAAGTGACCTTAATGTTCGTCGCTGCACCGAATGCGATGCCGGAAAGGAGCGTTGCAAATACGCAAACGCAAAGAAGTGCACTTAAAAGTCTTTTTGCCATTTTCTATTCCCTCCAAAAATTGTTTATGGGTGCCGGATGAACGGCACCCACTTTTATATTTCAGCTCATCATAAAACCTGATTTATGTACAGGGTTTACTTTGCTTCGAGAAATCTGTGGAGAAGAGCTGCTGCTTCTGCTCTTGTTGCACTTTCGCGCGGAGCAAGCATATTTCCGCTTCTGCCCTGAACAAAACCGTTCTTGATATTCCAGGTCATTGCTGCAAGAGCATAATCCGAAACGGAGGCTGCATCTGCAAAGCTGAGAGCTTCGTCATTAACGTCTACGTTTCTTCCCTTGTAGGAAGCATAGCGGAAAAGGATTGTTGCAATCTGCTCACGTGTGATATACTCATCCGGAGCAAAGTTAGTTTCGGAAACGCCGGTTACAATGCGGTTCTGCTGTGCCCAGGAAACTGCATTTGCATAGTATGCACCCATATCAACGTCTGCAAACGGGATGCTCTTGTTTGTTGCGGGTGAGCCCTCTGCGCGGTAAAGCACGGCAACGAGCATTGCGCGCGTAAGCTTTCCGTTGGGTGAGAATGCAGTGCCCGATGTTCCGTTGAAGAGCCCCTTTGTAATTGCATAGTCAACATCTGCATGGTACCATGCGCTTGTGTTAAGGTCAGCAAAGTTTGCCGCCGGACAATTATCTGCACTTGTTCCGTCGCATACACCGTCATCCGGCTTTACGACAGGCTTGGTCTCGGTCTCAGGCTCGTCTTCATCCTTATACTGTGAGCCGAGATTATCTGCACCTGTTCTTGATGTATCTCCGCCTGCCTGAAGTCCGCCATAGTGTCTGTTTCCGGACGGCTGTTCTCCTTCTTCTCCTTCTTCGCCTGCGATTACAGAGAAGCTTACATTAAAGCTCTTGGGAATTATGGTGCCGCTGCCGACAGAAACAGTTGCGGTATGCGTTGTGACCGCAAGGTCTTCCTTTGGAACAACTGTAAATGTTGCTTCGCCGTTTACTTCGATATTGTCAATAGTAGTCGCACTCAGTACAAAGCTTTCTGCATCTTCTCCGGAAAGCGATACAGTCAACTCGCCTGTTGCGGCTGTTCCCTTGTTACTTACAGTTACCGTAACCGGAGTCTGTGCTTCATAGCCGGATGAAGCTTCAGCAAATGTGTATGTACCGCCTCTGTCAATTTCAATTTTGTACTCCGCTGTATCTATAAAATCCGTAGGAACCATAGTTGCTGTCATAGTTGTTGAATCACCCTGTACCCCCATAGCAAGCAGATATCCTGCACCGTTGCTCCAAGTATCACCAAGATAAAAAGCACGCTGTTCTTCAGCATCAAAGGCTACGACCACACCATATGCAATATGCGTATCATCGTCTTTAAGCTCATGAATAATAATCTCATCGGTATTGATCCCGGTGTAGTTACCTGCAACTCCTTCGATTATCTGCTTAAGATAATCAGAAGCAGTATCCTTCATAAAGTAATAAGCACCTGCGTTGGTGAGCGTCCACTCCCCCTCGTTTGTCTGCATATGTTCGCCGTCTGCATCCAACGGGAAATCCAAATCGCGGAGCGTGATCGGATCATCCTTTGCCGGGAATCTCGGACTTCTCTGTGCATCGTAAGCATGAGTGAACTCAACGTCCTCGATTGCAACAGGTTCTTCGCCGCCTGCCTGCTTAAACGTTGCAGAAACAGTAACATTCTTTGCAGGCATTGTGAAGGTTCTTATGTTTTCCGAGCCGACAACTGTTACATTTCCGCTGTCCGCATCGGTAACAGTAATACTTTCTGTTTCATAACCTGCTGCGGGAGTTGCAGTGATTGTAACGGTCTCATCTGCCATAGATTTTTCAAAATCAACAGCGACGCTTCCGTTATTTACCGAAGCTTTGTTTACACTATAGGTTGTAATAGAGTCACTGAAGCCGGAAAGGCTTAAATACTTATAGTTTTTAAGTTCGGATGTTCCGTCCCATTCGGTGAGCCCTTCGCCGCTGACATTGCTGCTTACGTAAACGGTATTGCCGCCGAAATCTTCGGTAACCTCGTTACCTACCGCGTCGTTACCCTTAACTGTGAGTTCGCCGCCCATAACAACAAATTTTCCTACTGCATTGTTGTCCGATTCTACGCCATACTTACCACCCGTAACAGTGACATCTGTCCCCTGCTTTATGATAATACTTCCTGCTGAAGTATTGTTGCAAATTCCGCTCTGTGATTCGCCTATCACATTTACGGTCGCACCCTTCGAAATAATTATATCGCGCCATACCCAGATACCATATGAACCGCCGGTAATATTAAGGGTGCCCTTTCCCTGAATTGTTACACTCGGTCCCTCGCTTCCCCATCCATCCGCGCCATTGATGGCTGACCACTTTTTATCCACTATCGTGTTGGTTGTTCCTTCAACAAGCTCGATAACAAGGTTGTATCCCCCCGGATAATTAAGAGACCAATAAATGGCGTGATCCTCGTCTCCGCTTGAAGTGCCGCCTTCGTTGTTTACGATGTTTATATTGTTAAGTTTAAGGACACCGTCCTTATACAATGCAACATAAGCATCTCCGGGAGTCCAGTTGTTGCTTGCTGCAGTTGCACTGTTTGAAGCAAGATAGTCTCCATCATTCAGCTGAATGTTGCAAATCTTAATATAATCCGGATACGCCGGCTCACTTGCCGCACCTACTGCGGGGATTAGCGTCATAACCATGCAAATGCACAGAAGAACGCTGAGGAGTCTTTTCATTATAAATTCCTTCTTTCTTTTTTAGTCTTGAAAAATATCAAGCCGTATGCTAAAATGAGTATACACCGTACCCGTGGGTACGATGCAAGTGTTTTTCAGAAATTTTCAAAAAAAGAACTAAAAAAATTTTCATGCTGTAAATGGGGCGTTTTTTATGAACGAAAAAAATTTATTTTCCATTGGTGAGATTGCAAACGCGGTTGGTATTACCAGAAAAACAATATTGGGTTATGAGGCAAAAGGCCTTATTATACCGGATAAAAAAGACGGCAGCACCGGAAACAGATATTATACCATTGATACCTTTACCAAAGTAAGTACAATTCGCATACTGCAAAATTTAGGACTTACCCTTGATGAAATCCGCGCGTATTACAGCGGTAAGACTGATTTGCAACCAATGTTGCATCGACTTGAAAAAATGAGGGATGAACTTAACCTGACCATAGAAAAATTAAAAGAGCGAACCAACAAGCAAGGCAACATTATCAAGGAGATTTTCATTGAGCCACAGACAATTTACTGCCGTACATATAATTCCGTTTCAATTGCCGACAAGACAAATCTTTTAAGAGACACGGCTCTTGAAGCTATGAAAAAATACGGAACCGATACAACAAAACGAATGTATTTTACCGAGCATTCGACAAATGCCCCCGAAGAGGTTTCATACTGCGTTGCCGTGCCCGCCGGAAGCTGCGGGGAGTATATCGAAAGCGTTCCGGAGCTTCCCGCAATATCCTTTTTCCACCACGGGGCGTATGAGGATATTCCCGAGGCACGAAAAAAGCTTATTGTATATGCAGAAGAAAATGATATAAAGCTTACGGGCGTATTCCGCAATCTCTATCTTGAAGGACCTCCCCAGCACAAGGACAAAAGCAAATTCATCACTCAGATAATCGCATTGATTGAAAAATAATTTTTTGTTTATAACAAATCACGAACCGGAAGCTTCGGCTCGTGATTTGTTATATCTTATCCTTTTTTATTTTTATATCAGGCCTTTTGATGCCGTGCGATGGAGGAAGGTTACTATATGTCCTCTTGTGCAGGTGCTTGCAGTTTCCGGAACGCTTGCGCTAAAAGAGCGCGTTTGCCCCACAACCGGCTCCACAGCCGTGATTACCACTTTGGTGACCTTTGCGGCAGAAACCGTAACAGGCAGCATCATTGACAACATACATACTATCAGCAATGCCGGAATTTTCTTCATAATGTTCATAATGAAACCTCCTGTTATTTATTGTAAAGATTATTGAAATACGCTTCATCGCCGTCTTTTAAATCCTTGATGGGTTTAAAGTCCTCTGCCCGAACCCACATCGGAAAGTCTGCGAATGGATAGGTTGTCGGAAGCCGGCAGGAAGACATGGAATCCAAATCAACATCCGGATTTTCCGATGCCTTCTGATAGCCCGATATGGGGCTGTGTACCCATATACGCTGTCCGTTTGTGTAGTCCGCCTGAGTCGGTGCATGTTCATCCGGTGCATGGAAAAAATAGTTTTCAAAGCTAAGTGTACTGATATCGCCCTTTACCGGATTACTCTGATACCAGCCAATCTGGTCGGCATTTACCGATCTGTTTGCAACAATTGCCGCCTGTTCGATTGTGCACTTTCCATCGGGAGAAATTGCAGTATCGGAAACACCCTTTACAAGACCGAGTGCGTTCATAAAGCCCATTGGTGTTCTTGCCCAGTCGGCAATTGCCCTGTTATCGGAATATTTTTCAAGCTCGGGCGTGTAAATCGTATAACGAATGTTTGTATTATCCCTTACATACATAAGCGCACGGTGGATAAAGGTTGCCATCTGCTGACGGGTAAGCGTGCCGTTCGGGTCAAAGGTCGTTGCACTCACCCCGCTTGTAATCCCTGCGGCATACGCTTTTAAAACATATGTATTATCGGTATCCGTAAATGTTCCCGTTTCTGCAGGGGCTATTGCTCTGCCTGTCAGCACCTCTGCAAGCTTAACGGCGATTGACGCAAACTGAAGTCTTGTTATCGGCTTTGTGTAATCTTTGCCCAAAAGGCTTAAATCAAGAATTCCGTTCTGCGACGCCCACTGAACTTCATTCTGTGCCCACTGGCTCATTTTGGCGGTAACGTATCTGTCAGCTTTCACCGCAAAGGCATTCGCACTGTCTTTTTTAACGGTTGCCTGTTCGCGCTCCCACTCGGCATTGTCGGGTGTATCTCCCGCATACAAAGCTTCGCCGTGAGTTTTGCCGCACATTACGCAGGATTTCCAATAAACTCTTTCACCGCGTGAGTTTACACCTATAAAATATTTGTCTGAAAGATTTCTTTCCGTAATGTAATGGTCGCTCTTATCTGCGAGCATATGATAATTGCCTGCAAGATTGGCAAGAGACCTTCCAACGTGATTCGGGTTGTATTCGCACTTTCCGCATTTTGCACAGGAATAGTAATAAAGTGTAGCCCCGGCACAGCTCAGCATCCTGTATACGCGGTCTGCAGTGTTATTGATTTCGCTGTAATCGTGCTTTGTGCACCACTCATAACCGGCAGACGGACCTTTTTTGAAGGCAGACAGAACATCGCCCGAATACAGTCTTGACTTAAATCTTTTGAAGGGTCCCGTATCGCGGTATACATAGCCGTCAGCGCCAGCAGCGCTTTTTACTCTGTTCCAGTTTCCAGTAAAGCCGTTCGGAAGCGTTTTATCCGACACAAACATTGTAAGCTTCTGTGTTTCGGAATTTCTGCCTGTCAGCGGCAGATGTGTGTTCTTCTGTGCATAACCTGCATGTGCAGTTGCATAATCGCTTAAGAAATCTGCCACATCAACGTTGGGACCAAGCCATAATTCTTCAAGGTTATAAAGATTTATGAACGTCGCCGCATCCCCGGAATTCTTTGTCAACGGTGCGTTTTCATCATCGCCGTTACTTGTGTTATAGGTGTAGTTAAGCACAATCCTTTTGACCGAATTCTTCTGCTCATAATTAAATGCATCTATATAGTCATCCAGCGTTTCGCCTTCGTTTACCGTAATCTCCGTCGCATATCTCGGATTAACCGCAGTAAGGTCCGCATCCGCCTGAGCCTTTGAATAAACATATTCCATATCCACCGCTTCTTTGGGAAGCTGAACCTCGAAATTAAGGCCTGTCTGCAGCTGCTTTCCGTTGCCGACAACCGCTCCCGTTGTCAGAAGCCTTCCGTTTATGCGATAGTTTCTTACGCTTTCAACGCCTTTTGACGGGATGGTGACGTTCACTCCGTCCTTAACGGTGATGTTAAAGTGAAGCCTGTATGTATTCTTCGCAATAAAGCAGCCGTTTCCGTCAAAATCGCCCGTCCACTTCACGCCCGAAATGTCAAACACATCGCTTCTGTCTGTGGTAACGACAGTAGCTGGCTTTGCGCCCTGTGAAGGTGCTTCCACATAGAAGTTTGCATCCTTTAAAGCCGTCGCCGCCGGAGCCGTCGATGCAGAGGGCGTTGTGTTTGTCTGTGCGGAAACCGATGCACTGCCTGCGCCGTTATCAAAGGTGTAGCTTATAACCGCCTGCTGCTTATCTTCCGAAAGGCTTGTCATCACAGCTTTCTTTCTGTTGATCCTGAAGCCGCCTTCCTTGTTTACAAGGTATTTGTCCTGACCGGCTTTGATTTTCACCGTAACGGTAACCGTATACGATGTGTTTGCCATAAAACAGCCGTTTCCGTCAAGCGCACCCGACCATTGTACCTTTACGGCTTCTAAGCTCTGATTATACAGGGAAGCATAAGCAATCGGCTTTTCACCGGCAACAGGCGCGTTGACCTGAATGTCCGATCCGCTGATTTGTGTTGCCGCAAATACATTTGTCGGCAGTATGCACATCAGCATACATAATGTCAAAAAAACTGCTAACATTCTTTTCATTTCGATTTATTCCTCCTTGATATAATTATGTAATCCGAACAATATATTACAGACCAAAATAATTGTACACCGTCCCTTAAGGTTCGATGCAAGTTCTTTTATGAGAAATTTTCGAACTGTTTTACTGCCATAATTCAACGCAACGCAAAAAGCCTTTTCCGGCAAGCGGAAAAGGCTTTTGTTTTACTTATATTAAAGTGTGAAGTAGTCGTCGAAGTTGAGACCCTGTGAAGCACCGATGTCGCGGAGCTCCTGAAGTGTCTTTTCGTTGACCGGAACACCGTCGATGAGCTTCTGAGCCTTTGACTCAACTTCCTTTTCACCGTGGGTGAAAATTCTGTCGTGGCCATCAGCCTTCGGGCTCTCGCGGAGCTCCTGAAGAAGCTTGGACATACGGGCCTTCATTTCCTTCTTATCGCCAAATATGCCGTAATCAATAGCCATAAGGCAGAAGGATGTGTCAGCGTTACCGCTGTTCTTAACGTGCGGAGATGTTGTGCCGCCTGTTGCGATAGCTGTGAAGAGCTCAACAATTATACCGAGGCCGTAGCCCTTGTGTGAGCCGGTTTCTTCGGAGAAGCCGCCGAGCGGGAAGATACCGCCGCCGAGCTTGCCGATGATGTTCTTGAGAACGCGGTTTGCATCGTCACAGTCTGCACCGTTTTCGTCTGCAACCCAGCCCTGCGGAAGCGGAAGCTCCTTCTTTCTGTAAACCTCAAGCTTACCACGGGTGATAACCGTTGTAGCAGCATCAAACCAGAAGTCAACCGGATCAGCCGGCATTGCGACGGCAATCGGGCTTGTTCCGAGCATTGCCTTCTTACCGTAGGTCGGGATAGCAATAGCCTCTGTGTTTGTCATGCTGATACCGATCATATCAGCATCTGCAGCCATCTTTGTGTAGTAGCCTGCAATACCATAGTGGTTGGAGCCCTTTACGCAAACTACGCCAAAGCCTGTCTTCTTTGCTTTTTCAATAGCCATTTCCATGGCCTTCTTAGCTACGACCTGACCCATAGAGCGAGGAGCGTCGATAACTGCGGAAACCGGGGTTTCGTGAATAATTTCCGGCTTAACGTCCGGAACGATTGAACCCTCCTCGATAGCGAGGTGGTATCTGATAAGGCGCTGTACACCGTGGGACTCAATGCCGTAAAGGTCAGCAGTGAGAAGAACATCGGTGATAGCCTTGCTGTCTTCAGCGCTGTATCCGCGCTTGCAGAAGATATCTTCGCAGTACTTGCGAAGAGCATCAACATTTAAATTAATGTATGCCATTTTAAAACTTACTTCCTTTCAAAAGCAGGTAATTATCTCTGAACACGGCCGGAACCGTCGCCGCCCATAAGAGCCTTTACTTCTGCGAGAGTTGCACGGTTGTAGTCACCCATGATGGAGTGCTTGAGGCATGATGCAGCAACAGCGAAGTTGAGAGCATCTTCCTTGTTCTCGTAGTTGTTGAGACCGTAGATGAGACCGCCGGAGAAGGAGTCACCGCCGCCGACGCGGTCAACGATATCAGTGATCATATACTTTCTGGAGAGATAGAAGTTATCTCTGTCGCAGAGACATGCAGACCAGCCGTTTGTATCTGCGCTCTTGGACTCACGGAGAGTGATAGCAAGAGTCTTCATATCCGGATACTCGGCAAGAACCTTGCGTGCAAGAGCCTCATACTTTGCAGTGTCGAGAACGCCGTCCTCAACCTTAACGTCGACAGTGATGCCGAGAGACTTCTGGCAGTCTTCCTCGTTTGCAATACCGACATCAACATACTTAACAAGCTCGCACATAACTTCCGGTGCGCTCTTGCCGTACTTCCAGAGGTTCTTGCGGAAGTTGAAGTCGCAGGAAACGGTAACACCGAGCTTCTTTGCAGCCTTTACAGACTCAAGAGCAAGCTCTGCAGCAGACTCGGAAATAGCCGGTGTGATACCAGTGATGTGGAACCATGTTGCACCGTCAAAAATCTTTTCCCAATCAAAATCGCCGGGCTTTGCAAGTGCGATAGCAGAGAACTCACGGTCATAAACAACCTTGGATGCACGCTGGTTTGCACCTGTTTCGAGGTAGTAGATACCCATTCTGCCGTTTGTGCGGATGATGTCCTTTGTGTCAACGCCGAAGGAACGAACATCTGCAACGCAGGCATCGCCGATTGCGTTTGCCGGAAGAGCAGTTACGAAAGATGCATCCATGCCATAGTTTGCAAGGGATACAGCAACGTTTGCCTCACCGCCGCCGAAGGTTGCTTCAAATGCCGGGGACTGGAAAAATCTCTCAAGACCCGGGGATTTGAGTCTGAGCATGATTTCGCCGAATGTTACTACTTTTGCCATTTTAAAACAGCTCCTTTAAAATTTATATTGTTTTGTCCTTGCGGACTAAAAATTTACTGAACTTCTTTTCTGTGTTCTTCAAGAATTTTCTTTATCTTATCAACCGGGCTGAGAAGGGATGTGATTGAAATGTCATGGTTCATTGTGTCCATAATAAGAGCAAGGAACTTTGACATATCAACGTTCTCATACCACGGTGCATTGAGGATTTCCTCAGTACGGTAATTAAGGTTGGTCGAGAACACCTTTGTTATTGCGCCGTCCTCATATGCCTTATTGAAGGACTTTGCCCCCTCGGTAAAGAGACCGAAGGTTACGCCAACGAAAATTCGCTTTGCCTTGCGCTTCTTAAGCTCATAAGCGATGTCGATAACAGACTCGCCGGAGGAGATCATATCGTCGAGGATGAAAACATCCTTGCCCTCAACGCTTTCACCAAGAAATTCGTGGCTGATAATCGGGTTCTTGCCGTTCACGATTTTTGTGTAATCGCGGCGCTTATAGAACATACCGACATTAAGCCCGAGCATACTTGCAAAGTAAAGGCTTCTGCTCATACCGCCTTCATCCGGGCTGACAACAAGCATATGCTCCTTGTCAATCTGAATGTCGGGAGTTGAACGGATAAGTGCCTTTATAATCTGATATGTAGGTCTTACATTTTCAAAGCCGATAAGCGGAATGGCGTTCTGTACACGCGGGTCGTGAGCATCAAAGGTGATGATGTTCTCAACGCCGAGGTGCTCAAGCTCCTGAAGCGCAAGTGCGCAGTCGAGAGAC
This sequence comes from Oscillospiraceae bacterium, assembly GCA_015068085.1. Taxonomy (GTDB): domain Bacteria; phylum Bacillota; class Clostridia; order Oscillospirales; family JAAYXM01; genus SIG480. Next base: position 25,207 of record SVLF01000008.1, on the reverse strand, counting down.
TCTCTTCCTGTTTTTCTGTGCTGGCGGCTCTCATAGAGAAGCGGCATAATGACGTTTATACGTCTTGCCTTTCCTCCGATAGCGGCGATAACACGCTTAATATCCTGGAAAATATCGTCCGGGCTCATGTGGCACTCCATATTGTACATTTTGTATGTACAGCTGTAGTTGCTTATATCCGCAAGAATGTAGATATCATATCCGCGGACGGTTTCCTTAAGCACAGCCTTTCCTTCGCCCGATGCAAAACGCGGAGTTGCATGGTCGATGCAATAGCTGTCGCGAAGATACGCCGGGAAGTGAAGCGGAACATTGCCGTTTTCAACATTGTAGCGGCGCTGCTGAACGAGATTTGCATCAACAAGGCTGCCAAGCTCTCTGCAACTGTCAAGAGTGATGAGACCTATCGGAGCATAAGGAATCTTATCATCCGGTGCGGCACTGAAGGTACTTGCCATATAACTTATCCCCTTTTCATCATTAGTTTTTTAAAAAACCCCACAAGAGTTCTCTTATATCATAACACATATTCCGTCTTTTATCAAGGGAGGAAACGCAACAAATTTTTATTTATTTTATTCTGAAAATCTCGGCGAAACGCACTATTTTATATTTTTCTTTGTGATAATAATAACAAAGAGGCGCAAAAAACACCGCTTGCTGACAAAAACAACAAGCGGTGGCTTAGTCTGATTTTTCTTTCAGACGAACTTCTCGTACAGTTATCCTTTCTTCGGATATGCCTTGTAATAGTGTTCGATATTGAGATCCTCATCCATATCAAGTCCGTGAGATCCGCATCCGCCGTCAATTTCATGACAGCCGTGGTCCATTGCAAATCCCACAAGCGTGTTATGCTTTCCCCAGTGCTTTTCAATGAGCTCCGAGAACATTGCAAATGTGCGGACGTTTGCGCGAAGCTCGCCGAGAGCAACCGTACTCTCAGGACCGGTCTTGTGCATTGTAGAATCGTAATTCCCGTTGTAAACAAGAATGAAATCATGCTCATCACGCTTCATAACCTCTGCCGCAACGGCGTTTACCTCATTCATATTCTCGCATATGTAATAATCCATATCACGCTCAAGATAAATTTTACCGAGACTGCACTCACTATCCGCAATAATTGCAGGCTTTTTACCGGCACGGATAAGCGCATCAAAAAGCGTGTCAATCTTTATAACCGGCTTTTCATACTTTTGGATACCGTGCACCTCCGGTTGCGCACCGGTGTACATCGTACCAAAACAAACCGGGGTTACGGACGGCATAACACTGCAAAGCGGAAGCTTTAAATCAAAATACTTTTCTGTGCGGAAGAACAATAGCTCCGGATATTTTTCTGCAATCCACTGTGCAACTGCATCGGGATTATACATAAAAACCCTGTCTGCCTTTTCCCCGCCAAAGGACTTATCTATATATCCGCAAAGTTCATCAGAAGGTGCTGCCGCACGCTCCGGTGCCTCAATTCCCATTGCATATGCAAGTGATGCACAAACCGTGTCAAGCGATAAACTGTTCTTTGCCATATCAAATCTCTCCTTGTAATTTTAATATATATATTATACGACATCAGCGGCAAAAAAGCAAGGCTTGTATCACCTTGCTTTTTGCTCATTTACAGATGTCACCGAAAGGTAGATTACCGCCTGATTTTAAAACTATGGATTACACTTTTGGCAGGATTTATAGTGTTTGTCTATCGCTTCTTCCCTGCTTTTTAGATAAACCCTGTTTTTCTCTTTTGGCAGCACCTTACAGCTTGTTCTGTGAAACTTATGAGTATTCTTATTTCCGATATATTTTTCTTCACTTTTTTCTGTCTGCAGTACTTCCGGCTTTTCCGCAGGTTTAACTTCAGCTTTTGGGGCAGCTTCCGTGACCATTGTTGTAACCACGGCAGGTGTTGTATTTTGTTCTTTTTTCGGTATTTTCTTTTCACATCCCGCAAAAACAAAAATGAGGAGAGACAACAATAGAAATGAAGCAAACCTTTTCATTCTGACAGCTCCTTTACTATTTGAATTTGGTATTTTATATGAATTATACCATATACGAGTGGAAAAATAAAGCAAAAATACTAAATATATTTAGTATTAATCTAACTGTAGTTTGTTTTACTGATATTTGCTATTGTTTATAATAATATTATTGAATATTCGTCACATATGGAGAACAACTATGAACAGTAATTTGGATTTCAGAAAAATAGGTTCTCGTATTCAGGCTTACAGAAACGAAAAGAAAATGACACAGGAAGAACTTTCAGAGCTTGTAGGAACCAGTCAAAAATATATATCTCGTATAGAAGTAGGCTATCATAGTATGAAGCTTGAAACTGTTGTTGCGATTGCCAATGCTCTGCAAGTTTCATTAGGTGCTTTAATTGCCGATTATGATGACAGCACAGACGAAAGCAACTTAAAGCTTATCCTTGACGACATCCGCGGGATGAGCGCAAATCAGCTTAATATTCTCCGCGACAACATTCAGACCATAAAGAAATATGGAAAATAATATCACAAAGAAAGTGCGCAAAATGTCGAATACGGGCATTTTGCGCACCATTTTAAAAAAAATCAAATTTCCCATTGACGAAAACGCATTTTTATATTATAATAGTTTATGCTCGTTAAAGCATAAATGCTGATGTGGCTCAGTCGGTAGAGCAGCTGATTCGTAATCAGCAGGTCAGCGGTTCAAGTCCGCTCATCAGCTCCAGCGCACGGCTTTTGAGCCGTGCGTTTTATATTGCAGGTATAGTTCATCGGTAGAATGCAAGCTTCCCAAGCTTGAGAGGAGGGTTCGATTCCCTTTACCTGCTCCAACCAAAAAAGCAGTCGCCCATTCCGTCAAATGGGCGACTGTTGAATAAAATAGTCGACTGCGTAACGTCAAAGCCGTTCCTTGTTTTATATTTATATTACCACGCATAGCCGCTTCTGTCAAGAATAAAAACATCTTGACAATTTCATAAAAAGCGGTTACAATAAATATAGAAAAAGGCTACCGGCAGACGGTTAGCCCTCATAGAAGCTATTGATTAGCCGCTAAGTTTGGACGCTTGGGCGGCTAATCTCTTTTTATGAACATAATAACAATCGTCAAAACAGATGTTATCGCAACAGTATATTGTAATAAATCCTGTAATGTTATGTACATATGCATCCCTCCATTCAGAGGGCAAAGACTCAACCGCCTACCGTTTGTGGTAGCCCCGCTCGTTTCCGAGCGTTTATATTCTATCACATAAATTCTTATTCTGTCAATCCTCAAAAGAAAGGAACTTTACCGTGAAAAGACGTGCTGACAGACGCAGGGTGCGGAAGGTCACTCTTTCTGACGGTAGCTCAAAACATGCCTCCGCACAATGCAAAGAACTTTTTTCTCATTTTGAAAAACAGGGTTCGATTCCCTTTACCTGCTCCACCTACAAAAAGAGTTGCGAAGTCAAATTGATTCGCAACTCTTTTTTGATTTATTTAATTACTTTGCTGTTTACCTCTTCGGTAATCTTTGCGATAAATTCTTCTATGGGCATGCTTCCGATATCACCGTCGCGGCGGTCACGGACAGAAACAGTTTTGTTTTCAATATCCTTATCACCGACAACTATCATATACGGAACCTTTTCCATCTGCGCTTCGCGTATCTTATAGCCAATCTTCTCGTTACGCTCGTCAACCTCTACTCTTACAATACCTGCGGCTTCAAGAGCGCGCTTGACATCGTAGGCATAGTCAAAGTGGCGGTCTGCAATCGGGAGAAGCTTTACCTGAGTAGGCGCAAGCCATACCGGGAACGCACCTGCATACTTCTCAATGAGAAGTGCGAGAGTTCTCTCGTAGCAACCGATGGACGTTCTGTGAATTATATACGGATTTTTCTTCACGCCGTCTGCATCAACATATTCCATACCAAACTTCTCAGCGAGCATCTGGTCAATCTGAATAGTGATGAGCGTGTCTTCTTTTCCGAATACGTTCTTGATCTGGATATCAAGCTTCGGACCGTAGAACGCGGCTTCGCCGACACCCACCTTGTACGGGATTTCGAGATGATCGAGGATCTTCGCCATCATATCCTGAGCCTCGTTCCACTGTTCCTCCGTGCCGATATACTTTTCACGGTCATCGGGATCCCACTGCGAGAAGCGGTAAGAAACATCCTCATAAAGCCCTAAGGTCTTGAGCATATAAATCGCAAGCTCAAGGCAGCCCTTAAACTCGTCCTCAAGCTGCTCCGGTGTACACATAAGGTGACCTTCGGAAATCGTGAACTGGCGGACGCGGATAAGGCCGTGCATCTCACCGGAAGCCTCATTGCGGAAGAGCGTTGAGGTTTCGCCTAAACGCATCGGAAGGTCGCGGTAGCTTCTTCCGCGGTTGAGATATGCCTGATACTGGAACGGACAGGTCATCGGGCGGAGGGCAAATACCTCTTTTTCTGTTTCTTCATCGCCCATTATGAACATACCGTCCTGATAATGATCCCAGTGACCGGAAATCTTGTAAAGGTCACTCTTTGCCATAAGCGGAGTCTTTGTAAGAAGCCATCCGCGCTTCTGCTCTTCATCCTCAACAAATCTCTGGAGAAGCTGGATTATTCTTGCGCCCTTCGGGAGAAGAATCGGAAGTCCCTGACCGATAACCTCACTCGTTGTGAAAAGCTCAAGCTCACGGCCGAGCTTGTTATGATCGCGCTTTTTCGCTTCCTCGCGCTGCTCGAGATACGCATTAAGCTCATCCTTGCTCTGGAAAGCCGTAGCATAAATGCGCTGGAGCATCTTGTTCTTCTCATCGCCTCTCCAGTATGCGCCGGTTGCACTGAGAAGCTTATATGCCTTTATCTTGCTTGTGTAGTTTACGTGCGGGCCTGCGCACAGGTCAACAAACTCACCCTGCTTGTAGAAGGAGATTACCTCGCCCTCCGGAAGTGCCTCGATAAGCTCAATCTTGTACGGCTCATCGCGCATAAGCTCAAGTGCCTCATCCTTCGGAAGCTCAAAACGCTCAATTTTGAGGTTTTCCTTTGCGATTTTCTTCATTTCGGCTTCTATTTTCTCAAGGTCCTCCGCCGTAAACGGAGCGGAGGTATCAAAGTCATAATAAAAGCCGTTGTCGATAGCGGGACCTATCGCAAGCTTAACCTCGGGGAAAAGTCTTTTTACTGCTTGTGCCATAACGTGCGAGGCACTGTGACGCAAAATCTGCAGTTCGTTCATTTCTGCCATTTCTGTCATCCTTTCATATATAAATATAATAAAAAACACCCTTATCCGCAGACGTTACCACGGATTAAGGGTGCACAAGTGCACGGTTCCACCTTAATTTTCACTCATTTCCCATTAACGCAGGCTCACGGCAGAGAATACTTATTTTCCTCCCTGCAGCTCAGGAGCGGTCTTCACCAATGCGCAGCACCGGATGCTCACAGCAAAAACGGAAGATTCCGTCAGTACATCCTTCTCTGAATGCTCCGCGAAGGGCTACTCTTTCCTTCACAGCTTTTGTGCTCTTATTTTATCAAAACAAGTGTTGTTTGTCAAGAAAAATTTGTGGTGTCCCCGCTTTGGCACATTTCATATTCTTTTTTTGATTCTCTGTTTTATATCTTGGTAATCTGATCTATCGCATACAACGGCAGATTAACGAGACCTTCTTCTTTTTGGAAATCTGCCATAGATGTACGAACGGAAACTTCGGGAGAGAATTTTTCCCGGTAAGTCTTAAGACTTTTGGCTCTGAGGTTGACTTCTGCCTTTACTTCAACAGGAACGATCATCTCGCCCGTATCTATAACAAAGTCCACCTCGCAGGAACCCCTGTCGTTAGTGTAATAGTAAACATCCAAATCCCGGATGGTTTTTAACTGCTGACAAACATACTGTTCAGTAAGAGCCCCCTTAAACTCAACAAAAAGATCGTTTCCGTCAAGCAGAGTACGCTGACGAAGTCCTGCCATGCAGCCAAGGAGTCCAACGTCTACCACAAACAGCTTAAATGCTTTCAAGTCCTCATATGCCCGCAAAGGGATTCCTGCTGTATTTACACGGCTGACTTTATGAACAAGGCCGCAATCGCAAAGCCACATAATTGCGGTTTCGTAGTCCTTTGCACGAGCACCTTCACGAACAAGACCGTAGACAAACTTCTTGTTTTCTTTCGCCAACTGAGATGGTATGCTGTTCCACAGCATACGGAGTCTCGGCACGATTTCGTTGGGAGCATGTTTGGAGAAATCCTGTTCGTAGGCTGCAAGGATTCGCTTTTGGATTTCGCGAACCTCGTTGAAATCTTTATTCTCTGCAAAGCTTTGCACAGCTTCAGGCATACCGCCAACAAAGTAATAGTGCTTCAAAGCATCAATATATGTCTGCTTAAAGCTTGTAATCATCCGGAAGTCTCGCTCATCAAGCAGTTCGGCAAATCGTTCTTTATCAGTTGCCATCAAAAACTCCCCGAAAGAAAGAGGATACAATTTCAGGAAATCGACCTTACCCACAGGGAAAGACGTGCCTTGATGTAAGGCAATACCAAGCAAAGAGCCGGCGCATACAATATGATACTGCGGCGCATTTTCACAGAAATATTTAAGAGAACTGAGTGCTCTTGGAACTTCCTGGACCTCATCAAAAATCAGCAAGGAATTTTCAGGGTTGATTTTTCGTCCTGCATACAATTCCAATCCCATAATTAAACGTTCCGTATCCAAATCAGAAGAAAACAGCTCTGCCATTCTCGAATTGGAGTCAAAATTTATATACACGGTATCGGCATACGCCTGTCTGCCAAACTCCTTCATAAGCCAAGTCTTACCAACCTGACGAGCACCTTCGATAATTAAAGGTTTGCGGCGTTCGCTTTGTTTCCATTTCAATAGTTTTTCCATAGCAATTCGGTACATACGCGCACCTCCGTCATTATAATACAAATATATTATAGCATACAGTTACAAAAAATACAACGAGTTTCAGGTAATTTAGCACACTTTTTACATCGAATTTTGCAATTTATCTTTCCCCGCTTTGGTACATTTCATCAATAAATGCCTTTGCCGCGCGGGTGAGATATCTGTTCTTTTTGTGAACTATGTAGAGCGTTCTTTCTCTCCTTTCCGTTTCCGGCACGTAGAGGCAAAGCTTCGGATATCCACTTCCGTATCTCAGTACCGTGTCCGTAAGAAAGCATATACCGAATCCGTTTTCCGCATAGCTTAATGACGTCATAAGCTGATCAAATTCAAATTCTGCATCCGGAATGAAATCTGCTTCGGTAAAAATAGCGTCCGAAATCTCGCGCATCTTGTTTCCGGGCTTCAGCAATATGAATTTTTCTCCGCGAAGCTGTGAAACACCAACCGTTTTCACCGCGCTGTACTTCGCACATTTTATCTCCTGCTCCGTAAGGAGTTTATCCGAAAGGCTTTTGTTTATCTTAAAGCCCTCCGGTATTCCCAGCAAGACTTTTTCATTCATCAGCGAAATATGTTCGCAGTCGGCATAATCCGGCATATCATTATCTATAACAATATCAACCTCGCCATTCTCAAGCATATACACAAGAGCGACGGAGCTGTCTACTGCCACACGCACCTCTATCTCGGGATATTTTTCTTTGAATTTCCGCAATATTCCGGGCAGGATATACGAAGATATAAAGTACGTACTGCCTACGGTTATCTTCCCGCGCCGCAGATTTACCATATCGTCAAGCTCGTTTGCAAAGCCCGTCTTTATCCGATTTATCTCCCTTGCCGCAGATATATACCGCTCACCTACAAGAGTCGGCGTTATCTCCTTCCCCCCACGCTCAAACACCGGTGCACCCAGCATTTTCTCAAGCTTTTTGATTGTAAGAGACAGCGATGGCTGAGAAATAAAAAGCCTCTCCGCAGCTTTTGTGAACGACTTCTCTTCATATACCGCCAAAGCATAATCCATATATCTGAACACATGTCACACCACCATAAATATATATAAATAGTTTTTATATAGTTATTTATATTTGATTATAACATTAAAATATTTTATAATCAATAGCGGTGATTGAAATTATGGAATATTTATCATGCTTACTCGATCTTATCCCTCTTCTGTTTGTCGCCGGAGTCCTTGACGGGATTGCGGGAGGTGGTGGAATTATTGCACTACCCGCCTATATGCTCACAGGCATGCCAATGCACAGCGCATACGCCTGCAACAAGCTTCAAAGCGGATGCGGAACTCTTTGCTCCGGTCTGAAATACTTAAAAGAAGGTTTTGCAGACATCAGAACAGCGCTCATTGCTTTCCCTCTTACAATAGCCGCGTCTATGCTGTCAACACGCATTATTCTCGGACTTGACGGAGAAAAAATAAAGGTTATTATTGCAGTTTGCATCCCGATAGCCGTTTTATTTATGTTTTTCAAACGGAAGGTAAAGTTCCCATCCGATTCAAGACCGCCGATGAATGTAAAAACCGTTCTGCTGAGTATGCTTTCCGGTGTGTTACTCGGTGCATATGATGCGCTTTTCGGTCCGGGTGGCGGAAGCATCGCAATGATTGTATTTTCTCTTCTTTTGGGATATGACCTGAGGATTGGCTGCGGCAACGGAAAAATCATAATTGTTATTTCCAATTTCACCGCGCTTTTTAACTATATTATCGGCGGGCACATGATATGGCACGTTGCCATTCCGTGCACACTGAGCAATATGCTCGGTAGCTACATCGGTGCAGCACTCGCCGTAAAGCGCGGCGAAAAGCTTGTCTTTCCCGCAATGCTGACCATTCTTTCTGTTCTTTTAATTGAGACTTTCCTCGGTGTTTTCTCATAAATTGACAAGGGCTTAACTAAGCTTGACAATGGATTCTGTTGTGCTATACTAAAGTTACAAATCGTGTTTTCACGATGAAAAATATTATTACATAAAGGTGGAAAATGCTATGCTGGTAAAGAAAATTGACATCCACGTTCACACCTCCTGGGAGGATGATATGCCGCGTTTTAACGGTTCAAACTATGCAACGCCCGAAGAGCTTCGGGAAATGTATGACCGCATGGGAATAGAGTTCGGTGTGCTTCTGCCGGGTGCAAATCCCGAGGGTACATTCCATTATAACACAAGCGGTGATTGTCGAAGAATTGCCAATAAATATCCCGAAACCTTCGTATGGTTCTGCAGCATTGACCCGCGCATGGGCGACAACTCCCCCACAACGGATTTCACACCTTTTCTTGAATATTATAAGGCTCAGGGTGCAAAGGGCGTAGGCGAGGTCTGCGCTAATATGTACTTTGACGACCCGATGGTTGAAAACCTTTTTTATCACGTAGAAAAATCCGGTCTCCCACTAACCTTTCACATAGGAAATATGGGTAACGACTACGGACTTGTTGACGAGCCGGGACTTCCGCGCTTAGAGCGTGCATTGCAAAAATTCCCGAAGCTCACATTCCTCGGTCACTCCCAGAAGTTCTGGGCGGAAATCAGCGGAGATGTAGGCAACCGCGACGGATATCCAACCGGCAAAGTAACTCCCGGCGGACGCGTGGTTGAGCTTATGAGAAAATACCCCAATCTCCACGGCGATATGTCGGCAGGAAGCGGACAGAACGCCATTATGCGCGACCCGGAGTTTGGGTATAAGTTCCTTGAAGAATTTAAAGACCGCCTGTATTTCGGAACGGATATCTGCGTGCCGAATCAGGATGAAAGGCTCATTCTCACAAACTTCCTTGACGATGCGGTCACAAACGGTCACATTTCTCAGGACTGCTACAACAAAGTCTGCCGCGAAAATGCGCTCCGTCTCCTGAAAATGGATAAATAAAGCTTAGGCCCTGCCAAAAATCCGGCAGGGCTGTTTGTTGCAGAATAATAATCCATTCGCAACAGCGAATGGATTATTATCAACTATTTTTGTTATATATGGCGGAGTCTCCAGAACCACTTATCCATGTTCTTCTGGTTGAGGCGGTCTCCCTCTGCGCCGTTGCCGCTTACCCACACATCGGGCTTAACGCCGCGGCTTGCAAGGATTTCGCATACCTTTGCATTTATCGAATCAACAATGAAAAGATTGATTATCGTAGATGCCGGACTTGCCTTATAGGTGCATCCCTCGATCGGAACGATAGCCTCACCCACCGGTGTGTAGTCGTTAATGACGATATCGGCAAGCTCATAGAGGCTTGCGCCCGACGGATGGCGGTTGTGCTGCTTGCGGTCAACCGTGTCTGTAAGCTCAGGGCAGGTGATTGCAATGAGCGGGATGTTGTTTGCGCGGCAGTAATTTGCAGTGTCGATGGTTACGGAGTTAATACCGTATGCGTTTATCTGAAGCATAACATCGCCCTCTTTTACGCGATAATAGCGCATAACCTCGTTTGCATAGCCGACAACGCGCTCGTTCCAGCGTGTTGCGCCGTGCTCACACGAAAGACCGGGATCGAGAATTGCATTTGCACAGCAAAGATTACCTGCGCGATGGCACATTTCAATAGCCGCCATATTGGAATGACCGCCGGTTCCGAAAATATGGAACATACCGCCTGCCTGAATTGTATCGGCGATAACGGTTGCCGCTTTCTCGATGTTCTCAGACTGCTCTTTCACAACGCGGTCAAGCGTTGCAACAACTTCTTTGTAAAAAATCAATGTAGAATCCATTTTATATTTCTCCTTCACTTTTATATTACAGATGTCTTATTCTCGGCAGAAGCTCATCCTCGTAGCGCTTGTTGAGCTTATCTCCGTCCGGCATATTCGCACTCTGCCATACAGCCGGAGTTATCCCGTCGTTGAGAAGCTCCTGTGCCGTCTGCATCATAAGCAGATTTATCGAGAAGCAGTTTGCGTATGTAGAAGTAGAGCCCATTTTCTGCTCCATCCCCGGAAGCTTGATTATTGCATCTCCGAGCGGCAGATGGTTGTCGATATACACATCAACAAGGTCAGACAAATTCTGTCCCGACGGGTGGCGGCTCGGCGCATCCTTCGGCACGGTATATGCAAATGAGGTGGACGTAATTCCTATTGACTTTATCCCGCGCTCGCGGCAGAGGAGCGCACTGTCTACCGTCATAGAGTTAATTCCGTAAGCGTTTACGATGATAAGAACGTCACCCTCGGTGAGACGGTAAGAATCAAACACCGCTTTTGCATATCCCGGTGTGCGCTCAACGATGTTGGAGCGCTTTGCGCCGTGGATAACGTTTGTTCCGGGGTCGAGAATTGCATTTACGTGAACAAGGCCGCCCGCGCGCCAGAGAACCTCTTCAACGGCGATATTGGAGTGACCGCCCGGACCGATTACGTTGATAAGTTTTCCGTTTTTAATTGCGTCTGCGCAAAGACGTGCGCCGCGCTTTATGTTTTCTTCCTGAGTGCCGGCTATTTCCGTAACAAGCTTTATAACGCCGTCACGGTATTCCGATGCTATTGACATAACAAAAACCTCCAGTTATATTCTTATAGAATAAGAATATAACTTTACAGCCTTTTTGTCGCTTTTTTTCCTATCGGAGTTTTAAGATTTTCTACGATTTTTAAATATGATATATTTTTTTATAATTCACTGGACTTGCGCGCGAAAATAGTGTAAAATTAAATACAAGCTATAGCAAGGAGTGAATAATTCTATGAATAAAAAGCTTATCATCGGAACGGCAGCAGGCATTCTTTTGCTTGCCGCGATAATTTTCGCAATTATATTTATTTCCACTGCACCGGCAGGCGGTTCTGTGCAAGAACGAGAAACCGCGGCACAGGCTCTCACAGACAGAGGCAAGCTTACAAAAGCGGCAAACACCTATAAGAGCATTCTTAAAGATGACAGTGCAAACAGGGATGCCGCAATAAAGCTTTCAGACGTATATGTACAAAAAGGCGATTTCGACAATGCCGCTGACAGCTTAAAGCAGGCTATCACACACGCACCTGATGACACAGAGCTTTATGATAAGCTTATGGGCGTATATTTTAAAAGCCGCGACAGCATTTCGGCATTATCGTTCATCGAGGATATTGATGACACGGAGCTTCGCCGCAAGTATCTTAATGCTGCATACGACAGAACAAGCGCAACCCCGCTTGCTATCGGAAACACCATGGGCAACCTTTCAAGCGGCGGCGTTCTCGCCTTTGCCGACGACACAGTTTTCTACTGTGATATCGCAAAGGGCAATTCTCTCTTCGCGCTGCGCGACGGAAAGAGCACGCTTTTATGCGATGGAAATGTTTCCGCGCTCAACGTTGTCGGAGACTGGCTCTACTTTGTTGATAAAGCCCGCGATTATTCGATATTCAAAATGAAGCTTGACGGCTCGGAGCACACACGCGTGGCAGACGTTATGGCAACAAACCTTATCGTAATAGGCGATAAGATGTACTTCATCAACTGGAACGAGGAGTGCCGCGTATACAGTATGGACACAAACGGCAAAAACCTCACTCAGCTTTCGGATATCTCCACGGAGATGCTTTACTGCTACGGTACAAACCTCTACATCAATGACCGCAACGACGAGGCAAACTTCTACCGTCTTTCTCTCGACGGCAAAAGCAAAACGCTTATGGGATATGAGTCCGTATACTTCGTTTCCGGTTATGACAACAATCTTTATTTCAGGCAAGGCAATGACGAGCTTAACATCTGGCGCATGACAGCAGACGGCTCGGTGTATGAACCGCTTAATAACTCCCGCTCGGGCTACATCAACGTTTCCGACGGATACGTTTTCTTTGTTGACTTTGCCGACAACGGCTCAATCATCCGTATGAACGAGGACGGAAGCGGCGCGGTGAAGCTCTGCAGCGACGGCGCGAACAATCTCTCCTCCGACGGTGAATATCTCTATTATTTCAGCGACTACAACGACAAGAAGCTTTACAGAATAAAAAAAGACGGCACGGAAAAAGAGTGCCTGAACTGACTTTACGAGGTGACCTTCCATGAACACAATAAACCAGAATAAAAAAACATTTACCACGAGAAAAATGGTAATCATCGGGCTGTTTGTTGCTTTGAGCTACGTTATCAGCCTGTTTGAATTTCCGGTATTTCCCGCAACGCCGTATTTAAAGCTTGATTTCGGCAACGTTTTCATTCTTCTTACCGGCTTTCTCTTCGGCCCGCTTTCCGGCATTATTGCCTGTGTGCTCAAAGAGCTTCTGTGCCTTATCGGTACAACGAGCGGCGGCGCAGGACAGGTTGCAAATGCACTTGTCACAATCGCATATATTATTGTTCCCTGCAGCGTGTATAAATACAAAAAAGGACTTAAAACCGTTATCCTAACGCTTATTATCGCGTGCTTTACCGGAACCGGCGCGGCGCTCATTGCAAACCGCTTTGTTGTTTTTCCTCTCTATATGGGGCAGAGCGCGGCATCCGTTTTTTCTGAAGTCTTCTGGTATGTAACGGCATTCAACGCAATAAAAACACTTGCCGTGAGCACCGTAACTGTTTTGCTTTACAAACGTCTTTCGGTGTTTATTAAAAGAATCACGGCTTAGCTGAATACCCCAAAGGGATTGTAGCAAAATGCATTTCGCTACAATCCCTTTGTTTCATTACTTTATAACCGAAATTCTATGCCATTTCCTATCGACAGACCGTTTTTCATTATCAATATTCTGTAAGCAAAAAACCCATATACAACGGAATCGTGAGCATTCTGTCCTTTCTGCCGATGTTATACCCGCCGAGCTTGATTGCGCCGCTTACATGATACTTTTCGGGATGGGCGAGAATTGTTTTTACGCTCTTTGCATTACCCGTGGTCGCCTTAACTTCAATCAAGGTCGCCCCGCCCTTATATCTTGTTACAAAATCAATCTCAAGTCCCGAATCCTTATGGTAATAATAAAGCTTGCGTCCCATCTTGGCAAAAATATCTGCCATAAGATTTTCGAAAATAGCGCCCTTGTAGCCGAACAAGTTTCCTTGCAAAATATCGTATTGGGTACCGTCCTCAAGCATACTGACAAACAATCCCGTATCTTTCATATACACCTTGAATATCTCATTAATGGCGTTACCGGCAAGAGGTAATTCCGGTAAATCAAGATTGTAGCAACGGGAAACGATGCCCGCATCTTCAATCCATTGCAAGCTCCCCTTGAATTTGGAAGCCGTGCCTCCCTTTTTAACAACAGAGTATTGGAATTTTTTATTTTCCTTACTCAGCTGCTTCGGTATGGATTGGAAGCATTCTTTGATCAACGGCTTATCCGCATCGTCGGCATACTTAACCATATCATCCTCATATGAATGGACAATATCCCGTTGCAGAGCCAGTACACTGTTCATTTGCTTGGTGGTAACGAAAGTCTTAACTACCTCGGGCATACCGCCAACAACTGTATATTGCAACAAAAGCTGCTGCATCTTCTTGTGCAGTGCTTCCGGAACAGGTCTTTCACTGTTCAGATATTCCTTCAACTTATCAATAATCTGCGGTGTTATTCCATTCGCCCACAAAAATTCCTCAAAATCAAGCGGATGCATTTCAATCAGGGTTTCAGAACCTACAGGAATAGACTTCGGTTGTTTTCCGTACCCCTTAACACCAAGCAATGAGCCTGTTCCTATAACATCAAAGCGACCATCCTCTTTGAAAAACTTAAGAGCTGTTCTTGCTTCTGGACAATCCTGTATTTCATCAAGAATAATAACGGTGTTGCCCGGCTCAAAAACAACATCCGGGCCGAGAAGCGCCGACATCATAATAATCAGGTTATCTATCTCAAGCGAGCCTTCAAATATGGATATATAATCGGGATTTTTGAAAAAATTCAAATACACCTCGTGCTTGTAATGCTCCTTCGCAAACGCACGCACCGAATAGGTCTTGCCGCATTGGCGGCACCCCTTGATAATTAACGGACTTCGGTTCGGTGTATTCTTCCAATCAAGCAGCGCTTGTCTGATTTTTCTTTTCAGCATAATTACAACTCCTTATACGCATTATACTTATAATACACCAAAACCAAAACTTTTTCAAGTCAGTTTATAAGGAAAACCAAAACTTTTTTAAACGAGTTCTGACGTGCACCGGTATTTTATAACGCCCCGCTCTTATTTTCGTTTTATATATCTCCTGAACTCTGCGCGGGAGCCATTGAAGATATTCATATCTATGTGCTCTTCCTCGCCGTCATATCCGGGAAGGATTTCCGTGTGCGAATACTGCCAGAACGTCCACTCTCGCCCATCGGGCAAAGCCGGCTCCTTCACAAGGTCACACAGCCATATGTCACAGTCGCGATACTCTCCGGAAACATACAGCGAATACGCGCGGCGGTTGGTATAGATAATCGGATAAACTCCGTATTCCTCATGCAATCTTTCAACCATCACATCAAGTATCCCGCGAACATATGCTGCTGACGGCGGCTTGTCGTTATATTTCCCGTAAAGCTCAAGGTCAATAACGGGCGGGAGCGTTATTTTATCGGCATCGACTGCCGAAATGAAATTCTCCGCCTGAGCCTCGCCGCTGCTTTCAAAGCTCATGAAATGATACGCACCTGTGGCAATCCCTGTATCGGCAATGTTTTCAATGTTGTCCCGAAACATCTTGTCACGGAAGGTGCTTCCCTCAGTTGCCTTTATAAACGCAAAGTCAATATCGCTCTCTTCAATCTCATCCCAGTCAATATACCCCTGATATGAGGACACGTCAACGCCGCGCACGGGAAAACGCTCCCGTGCGCGACTGCTTAAACGTATGGTTATTCCGCATATCGCCAGTGCAAAAAACAGCACGGCGATTATAATCCGCTGTGTCAGCTTATGTCTTTGCATTCTTTTCTCTTTTCATTCATATATTGCCGATGAACTTATCAAACGCCGCCATTCCCGCACCGTCACGCGAGAACACGCCCGCGCACGCAAGAACCTCGGCAAAAACCTTGCCTATTTCCTGCTTGAAGTATTCAAGAAAGCTCATATCCGCAGGCTTTTTCGGCAATATCTCCCGCGCCCACGCGGCGTGCTTTTCAATCTCTTCACACTCCGAGAAATCGCGCCCCGCCTTTGCGTACTCACACATAAGACCAATCTCCTTTTTCAGGCGTGACGGAAGCACGGCAAGCCCCATCACCTCAATAAGCCCTATGTTCTCGCGCTTTATATGGTGAAGCTCTTTATGCGGGTGATAAACCCCGAGCGGATGCTCGTCGTTTGTGATGTTGTTACGCAAAACGAGATCAAGCTCATACATCTCACCGCGCCGCCTTGCAATCGGCGTTATTGTGTTGTGCGGGGTTCCGTCCGTATACGCAAATATATACGCCTCTTCGTCAGTATATTCACGCCACGCACCGAGTATGCGCGCGGCAAGCGCAGAGAGTCTCTCTTTATCCGCGCAGGCAATGCGGATGACCGACATCGGCCACTTCACGCGCCCGACCGTTACATCCTCAAAACCCGGCACGGTGTACTCCTTTTCCACGGGTGCGCGCTCCATCGCAAAGGTATAGCGTCCACCCTGAAAATGCTCGTGGGAAAGGATTGAACCTCCGACAATCGGGAGATCTGCATTTGAGCCGATGAAATAATGCGGGAAAACATCAATAAAGGACAGAAGCTTTTCGAAAACCGCATCGTCAATCTTCATCGGAACGTGGGCAGAATTCAGCGCAATGCAATGCTCGTTATAGTAAACATACGGTGAATACTGAAACTTCCAGAGCTCGCCGTTTACCTCTATCGGCACAATCCTGTGGTTCTGCCTTGCCGGAAAATCAAGCCTTCCGGCATAGCCCTCGCTCTCTGCGCACAGCGCACACGCGGGATATCCGGCTTTCGGCGCATTTTTTGCCGCGGCAATTGCGCGCGGGTCCTTTTCCGGCTTTGCAAGGTTTATCGTGATGTCAAGCGTGCCATACTCCGTCTCCGCTGTCCACTTCATATCCCGCGCTATTCTGTAACGCCGAATATAATCGGTATCCTGAGAAAAATTATAATACCAGTCGGTCGCGCACTCCGGGCTTTCAAGATACATCTCGCAGAACTTTGAAACAACCTCCGACGGCCGCGGCGTAAGCACGCCCATTATGCGCGTGTCGAAAAGGTCGCGCTCGGTCTGCGTATCCTCTATTATCCCTCTCTCCGCGGCAAAATCGCACAGCGAGGTAAGAATTTCTTCAAGCTCTTTTTCCGCCGCTTCCGCTTCTTTAAACTCCGAAAGCCCGAGAATATCAATCAGTTGGTTTTTTATATACGTTTCATCAAGCGGTGAAATAAGCTCCCGCTCCATGGCATATAAAACCAGCGCATTTATATCCGAATATACACTCATCAATTCTTCACTCTTCTCTATTATCTGTTATCTGCGCGAACCCCGTTCACGCATTATATCCCTCCGGATGCGTTTTGTGCCAGTTCCACGCAGAGCCGACAATCTCATCAAGGTCGGCGTGCTTCGGGTTCCACCCGAGAATCTTGCGTGCCTTGTCGCTTGATGCGATAAGCCGTGCCGGATCTCCCGCGCGGCGCGGGGAAACAATCTCCGGTATCGGATGCCCCGTAACGCGGCGGGCACTCTCGATAACCTCGCGCACGGTAAAGCCCACACCGTTGCCAAGGTTGAAGATATCGCTTTTTCCCCCGTTTTCAAGATACTCAACGGCAAGAATATGAGCATCGGACAAGTCCGTGACGTGGATGTAGTCGCGCACGCACGTTCCGTCCTTCGTGTCATAATCGTCACCGAAAACATATATCGCCTCTCGCTTTCCGTTGGGCACCTGAAGAATAAGCGGAATGAGGTGTGATTCCGGATTGTGCGCCTCTCCGATATTACCGCTCGCGTCCGCACCGCAGGCGTTGAAATAGCGGAGCGACACAAAGCGTATACCGTGGGCATCGCCCGCCCACCTGAACATCTTTTCCATCGCAAGCTTCGTCTCTCCATACGGATTTGTCGGGCACGTTCTGTCGTCCTCGAGAATCGGCACTCTTTCCGGCTCACCATAGGTTGCCGCAGTGGATGAGAACACAATCTTGTCAATTCCCGCCTCGACCATAACCTCGAGCAGGGTTATTGCCCCGCCGACGTTGTTGTTATAGTATTTCAGCGGGTCTGTCACGCTCTCGCCGACAAGCGAGCATGCGGCAAAGTGAATTACGGCATCAAAGCCCGCACCGCAGAAAGCACCTCTCAAAAACTCCTTATCCCGGATATCTCCCTTTAAAAACTCCGCACCCGCGTGGACAGACGCGAGATATCCCGTTTGAAGGTTATCTATAACCGTTACCGCGTGGCCGCGCTCAACAAGCCCACGGACAGTGTGCGAACCGATATACCCCGCACCGCCAAGCACTGCAATTTTCATATTTACAACCATTCCTTTCCTAATCTCTTCTCTCTTCACTGTTACCTTATTTTCATTCCACCGTATTTACGAACGGTGAGAACCTTATACATATCTTTTCCTATCATATTATCAACGCCCGCGCAGAAGCTTTCCGTCATCTCACACGGCACAAACGCCTCAAGCGTGCCACCGAAGCCGCCGCCCTGAACACGCACTGCACCGCGTCCGGAAAGAAGCTTTTCGCACACGGCAAGCGCATATGCCATCGCCTGATCGCGAACGCTTCCCGATACATAGATGTTCTGCAGGTATTTAAACGACGAGTTGCCGGACTCCGAAACAAGCTTTAAAAACCCCTCAAAATCGCCGTTGCGCAAACATTCTGCCTCACGCACGGCACGCAGATTTTCCGCGAAAAAGTGCACCGCACGCAGTGTTGCACGGTCGCCCGCATCACGCCTTATTTCTGCAATGCGCGAATAAAACTCACTCTCCGCAACCTCAGAAAGAACTTCCTTTCCGAAAAGCTTTGCAACGCTTTTCATCTCTGCGGGAATGCTTGCATATTCCGCCGTAAGGTCAGCATGATCCGCACCCGCGTCAACTATAACAAGGTCATAGCCGTGAGCTTTGAGATCACATTCTATCTTTTCTATTTTAGCAGGACTTTCGCCAAAGTCGATCGCGACTATGCCGCCGACGGAGCTTGCCGTCTGGTCCATAAGCCCGCTCGGCTTTCCGAAATGCACCGTCTCCGCATACTGCCCTATCTCGGCAATCTCCACAGCATCAAATCCCGCGCCGCAAAGATCCGAAAGCGCCGTTGCGACAAGCACCTCAAACGCCGCGGAGCTTGAAAGCCCGGACCCGCGCAGAACATCTGATACGATATACATATCCGCACCGCAGACATCCTTCCCGCGCTTTGAAAACGCATCGGCAACACCGCGAACGAGTGCGGAGGTTGTGTTTTTGTCCTCTTCACGCACCGATAAATCCGCAAGGTCAATCTCGATTAACGGATATCCCTCGCTCTTAACACGGATAAGCGCTTCTCCGTTTTTTGCCGCCGCAGCGCGCATATCGAGGTTCACCCCTGCCGCAAGCACGCATCCGCGCTGATGGTCGGTATGGTTCCCGCCCAGTTCAACACGTCCCGGCGCACTGTACACGGAAACACCGTCGCGCTTTCCGAACAACTCACAAAAAGAATCAATAAGCTTTTCCATAAACTCACCGCCGTATAGTAATGTATTATCTATTGTATACCATAACAGGCAATTTATAAATAGCAAAAGGTAACGCTTTTTATGTCATTTTGTCACTTGCAATGCATATATTTTTCTGCATCATACCATTTTACGTTAAATCCCGCGCCCTTTGCACAGAAAACGGAATCCGGCGTATTTTCAAGGTCTGCTTCCGGATTATAGGAAATTTCCCGAGCTATCTTCTCCGCCTCCACGCACGGCTCATAGCCGTCAAATGCAAGCGCAAGGCTCGCTCTGCCGCCGCTTTGCGTTATCAGCTCTTCAGCATAATCCCCAAGGAATCTTGCCGGTGCTCTGCCGCATGTTATCGCAACCTCTCCGTCAATTTCCGGTGGAGAAAAGCTTCCGCCCATTTTGCGGACATCTGCCATAATTTTTCCGGAAAGCGAAATATCGCTCCTTGCCGTGAAGCTGTATATCGGTTCAAGCAAAACGCTCTCCGCACGCATAAGCCCCTGACGTATCGCGCGGTAAGTCGCCTCGCGGATGTCCCCGCCCTCGGTGTGCTTTTCGTGCGTTGCACCGTTTACGAGGACAAACCGGACATCGCATATGTCAGAACCGGTAAGCACGCCCTTGTGCGTCTTTTCAAAAATATGCGTTTTCACAAGCCGTTGCGTGTCCGGAGAAAGCACATCACCGGAAAGCTCACTGCAAAAGCTAATTCCGCTCCCGCGCGGTGCAGGATCTATACGGATGTGAACCTCTGCATAGTGGCGCAGGGGTTCAAAATGCCCATAGCCAACGACCGAGCTTTTCACCGTCTCGCGGAACACAACGCGCGGCGTGTCAAACGAAATATCAACCCCGAAGCGGCGCCGGAACTCATACGCAATTACCTGCAGACTTATCCGCCCCATCACGCCGATTGAGATTTCGCCAAGGCTTTCCGTATACCTTACGGAAAGCGTGTTTTCCTCATCCTCTAAAACCTTAAGCTTCTCAAGTATCTCACGCGTTGTATACTTTTTATCATAAATCACACGGGCAGAAAAAACAGGTGCGGTCTTAAATTCCGTCCGCGCGGCATCCTTCCCGATAACATCACCTGCACGCACATCAGACAGACCTGAAACAGCACAGATATCCCCGCTGCGTGCACATTTTTCGGGAACAAGCTTTTCCCCGTTCGGAAAATATAGCTCATCAATTTTTCTTTCACCGGCGGGTGTTTCCACGCGATCCTTCACAGCCAGCGTCCCCGACCGTACTTTTATATATGCAAGGCGCTTATCCCCGCGGCGGCGGATTTTATAACACACGCCGCAAAAGCTATCGCTTGCTTCGTTTTCCTCCGCAATTGACATTATACCCGAAATCAATGCATCTATATTCTCATCGCGCAGTGCCGAGCCCTGCCAGCACGGAAATATTTTCCCGTTCCTCACAAGCCGCCTCACGGTGCCGGAAAGCTCAACGCTTCCCTTCTCCATAAACTCATCAAAAAGCGCCTCGTCCCGCTCGGCAAGCTCCTCCGAAAAATCAGAAGAAAAGTCAATCACATCACGGCTTAATCGAGCGTGAATATCCCAGAGCGCACCGGGAACATCCGCAGTTGCAAGATCAGCTTTGTTTATAAAAAAGAAGGTGGGTACATTGTATTCCCGCAAAAGCCGCCACACGGTCTCCGTGTGGCTCTGCACTCCCTCCACCGCGCTTATAACAAGAAGCGCATAATCCATAACCGATATTGCACGCTCGGTTTCTGCGGAAAAATCGGAGTGACCGGGAGTGTCGATGAGTGTTAATGTGCGCCCGCCATACTCTATCCGCGCCGCATCGGAAAACACAGTTATCCCGCGCTCACGCTCAATCTCGCTCCAGTCAAGGCAGGACTGACCGTCATCCACGCGTCCGAACGTGCGGATGGTATTTGTGTGGTATAAAATCCGCTCGGAAAGCGTTGTTTTGCCCGCATCAACGTGTGCGAGTATACCAAGCGTTATGCTCATCTTATCTCACCTCTCAAATGCACGAAATGCAATTCATTGAGTTTGCTTTGCAAACTCATTATATAAAGACTGTATAATTTAGATGACAATCTTTTTAGTGGTAGTTCATATCAAGTTAGGATTGAAAAATTATTTATATGTATAATAGCCATTGCTACAAGATTGATAACCTTTACAAATATCAACCAATCCTTATCCAGATAACAATATCATTTTATCGATATGAAGATTCTGAACGAATAATTTCAACATCTGACTCTAAAGTTTTACTATCCCACCCCAAATTCAACAACAAATGATATATATCTTTCTCTGTGGCATTACATTTTGGTCCTAATACAATAGATTTTACTGCCTTTGACATATCGTTGAATTTCAACTCGACATGAGGTATAATATCTGACTTTTTAATACAATAATCAATCCTTGGTGTAGAAAATTTTTTCTTAAATGTAGGTGTTGAAACCATATCAAAGTTCTCGAAATGCAACATTTCTTTTGTAAGTCCATAATCACTCATTGAACAAACAATTCGCCATTCTTTTTCTTCTTTGAATGATGGACTTTTAAACAGGGCTGATATATGAGTAATATCTTGTAAATTTTTGAAAACAAATTCTGCCACATTTGTTTGGTCATGCATTGAAAAAATCGAATCAAACAATGAAGTGAACTCTGTTTTGTACGAAATATTTCCAAATATAAAATTCGATATAGGACATAGAAGCCCTCGCCCTTTAACTGCATTAAGATATGATTTAGAAAATCCAATGGCTACTCCTTGTCCACCATCAGCATATCCACGCCACTGTCCTAATGAATCAAATTTTTGACTTAAGCAAAATGTATATACTCTTAAACTATTAAAAATATCAAAGATTTGTTCAGCTGTCTTTCCGCAGGCTGGTAACAACCATGCGGGACATTCTTGGAAATCATCTTTAGTAGACATTGAAAGAATAATTTCGCAAATACTTTTTATATTTTCATCATTTGTTTCCTTATACTTTTCCAATATATAATAATAATACTTATGTCTAAGCCATTTCATTTCTTTAGAATCATTAGATTTTTTTACATCTGATAACCAAATTGAAGAACTTTTAACAATCGAGAAAAAGGTATCTAAGCTACAATAATGATACAATATTTGTGATCTTTTCAAACTCATTTTCGTTCCTCTCCTTTAATTCTTCCTTTCGACATATTTCGACAATCCTTATATGATTTTGTCAAGTTAGGGACAAAAAAATTTATATTTGTTATTCATCATCTTTCGATATGTTTTCTATTAAATCAACCACAACTTGGTTTAATTCACTTGCATTTTTTGATGTAATAACAGATCTTCCAGATTTTTCTTCAATTTCTTTTCTTGCATTCCCCGCTACATTACCACCTTGTTTTGCTATTTCAACATTTTCTTTAAATGTTTTCGGGTTGGTGGTTTTTGAAAGTTCCGTAGTTGTTGCTTCTGCAAGCATATTGAGTACAAGTTCAAGGTCACTCATATTATCTCTCAAATTTTCTTTCGTAAGTCCTTTGAGATTTTTATATTTTCGTGTTGTCATTCCCGACCAAGCTTTTGTAATCTCATCTGTAAGAATAGCATATTCTACACCCTTTTGAACTCCGTGTTTATCCCATTCATCAGTCAAAGCATTGCGCACCCTGATAGATAAAATCCTTTGATGTATCCATTCGTCACTGTAGCCTTTCTTTTGATAAGTTTCTATTGCTCTATCAATTGCAAGTTCAGGGTCAATAGTTTCATCAATTCGTTCTTTTCCGACTTCGGCAAGCCACATCTTAAAAGGTTCTGCTTTAGGTGACGGAATAGATTGAATTATGCGAAGAATTCCGGCAACATCTGCTGCTTGTATTTTTCTTTTCTTTCCATCCAGAGCAATCATTTCAACAGGGGTACAAATTGTACCCCACTTGGAATTAAGTTCTGCATCGCGGCTTCGCATCTTTTTTATGTATTGCTTAACATCTTTACTGTCAGTTAATATTTCGACTACATCGCTGACAGAAAAATACCATTCTTCTGTTTCTTCGTTCCATGCAGTTCTTATTTTTTTATCATCAAACATCTGTATTTTATTATCCATATGTATAACCTCCATAAAAGAGTTTTATCGCAATATATTTTTGTCCCTTGTATATCAAACTTTAAAATCAGTGAACGATTTAGATGCCACGCTTTTTGGCGATATAACTCCGCTTTGCTCTGTTGCGATATAATATAAATTCCTTAATCTCGTCCCGAAGGGACATATCGCATTACGAAGTAATATATCGCACCGCAAGGTATATCGCAAATTCCGTCAGGAATTTATATCGCTGATTTCAAGCTTTGCTTGAAATCATTATACCACAAATGCTTTTTCTGTTCAACGAAAAAACACAGAGGAAATGCAACAACATTTTCTCTGTGTTCTGGAATTAAAGATTTGCAAGAAACTCGCCAAGCCTTGCGGAATTCATAACTCTAAACTCATAACTCAATCAGCGCGGGAGCTCCTCTTCGCTTGGCAGAAATCTGGCACAAAATTGGCAGAAACTTGGCACCCCAAAAAATAAATTCAATGCTATAATACTTCTCGTAACCTGAAAAGCGGTTTACAGCCGTGGATTTGAACGCTGAAGTGCGCGCCTGCGAACAAATACCGAGGGTGAAACGCTGAAGTTCTGTGCCGGCGGAGAGTTCGCCGGATGAGAAGTCCGTCGTTTTTTCGTGCGCAAAAGACAGACGGCCTCACGGAATGCAACAGAAAGCTGCAGATAATACCGGCACAGAATGAAAGCGCAAAAAACAATCATTTAAAAACGAGAGGATTTATACAATGTACAAAAAAATAAAATTTAATACACAGCATCTGTCAACATTGGTCAGCCTCCCCGAAAAAGGAGCGTTGACACCATGAGCGACAGAATTATAAAAAGAAGCGTCAGCAAAACCGGCAAGCTTCTTCCCATAGGCAGAACGGGAGAAAATATGTTCCGCACAGTTGCGATTGACACTTCCGGCTGGGCGCTGGAAGACGCAGAATGCAGAGTTATCTATTCCCGCCCCGACGGACTAACTTATCCGGTTGAAATAACTTGTGAAGATAGTTGCGTTATGTGGACGCCAACCGCCTATGACCTTGAAATCAGCGGCAATGGCCACGTTGAGGTCCGTGCATACCTCGGCGACTCCATAGGAAAGTCTGCAACTTTTAAAGTTAGAATCGAAGAATCAATGCACGCCATCGAGACCGAGCCGGGCATTGCCCGTCCCGATTGGGTGGATGATATTATAGACAAGGTTGTAATTTCCGATATGACGCAGACCGAGACTTCAACGGAGAGCGGCGGAATAAACGTCTTTACCGTAACGCTGACCAACGGCGAAAGTGCCGCCTTTGAGGTCCGCAACGGAGCGAAGGGAGACAAAGGCGATACAGGCGAAAAAGGCGACAAGGGGGATAAAGGAAACACCGGCGCAGACGGCTATACTCCGCAGCGCGGCGTGGACTACTGGACGGAAGAGGACAAAGCGGAGACAATCACCGCCGTGCTTGAAGAAGCAGAAAGCAGTATGGATACGAAGCTTGAAAGCTATGTAAAGAAGTCAGATTTTGCTGCGACTAAAGGCATAAGAATGACAAGCTCTTGGAGCTC
>SVLF01000083.1 GCA_015068085.1 Oscillospiraceae bacterium | reverse complement strand
ATCGACTCCGCTTGCTCCCTTGTTGGCTTTTACTCGCTTGTAGGCTTTGTTCAGATTATTTCTGTCAAGAACCTTTTCAAGCAAGTCTGCACCGTCTCTTTCTTCGATTTCCTGATTTTCGGTACTACACGCTTCTGCATACTCTTTGTGTTCCACACTATCCCTTTGCAGGAAGCCACTGTTTTCGGTGTATTCTGTTTTCATCATACCGACCTTCCTTTCATCATTTACTTAAGACTTATGATTGTTCAGTCCTTCCCGAAAAAAACTCTCGGTACTATGACCTCTGCTGACTTCTCATAGTTCGTTGTTACTACAGATTTCTCTGCCTATGAGACCTCCTCGGGTAAGCGTAATCACCTTCACCTCATATATCTGCTGTATTTACGCCTTGAAATTCGGGCAGTATTGGACTTCGTTTTGTATAGCAAACTCGTCCGTTTCAAGTACGCCTTATATACAGTTTCTGTTCGTCAGACCGAGGTTTTGCCTCCGACTTCCTTCAAACTCCGCCTCACGACGGACGCCCTTGTCTTTGGCTAACAGTTCCTACTGCCAAGCCTGTAGCGGACTTTCACCGCCAAGTTATTACGCGTGCCGAGCGCACGATAACAACGGACACCCGAAAATTTTTCGGATGTCCGTTATTTTATATATTTCTTTTCCTGTCTTTTGCAGTTTTTCGTGATAAAACGTAAAACACAAAAATCGCGGCAAGGGGGAAAAGCGCACCAACAAGAAGTGCTATACGCATTGCAAGCTGCTCTGCCGACATTGAAAGCTGCGCGGCAAGCGAAATTATATTTGCACTTGCCATAGAAGCATCGGTTACCCAGCCGACCAGCTGCGGTACGACCGATGCACCCAGATCTCCGGCTGCCGCCATAATAGCGTATATTACAACACCTCCGGACGGAAAGCGCTCTGCCGCAACTACAAGACTTCCGGGCCACATCATAGAGGTGCAGAATCCCGTAAATGCACACGCAAAAAGTCCGATTATCGGGTATGGTGTTACCGCCGCAAGTATGTAGCAGGCTGATGCCCCGACAGCACCGAAAACAAGCACGCGCATAATGTTCTTTCCTATTTTGGCATAAAGCGTGCGCCCGAGCCCAAGCGTTGCTCCGAACATTGCCGCACCAAAAACATCACCGAGAGCTTTGGGGATTCCGAGTCCCTGCTCAAGATATCCCGATGCCCACTGTGACATTGTAATCTCAGCCGCACCGCCGAGAAAAATCGCTCCCGCACACAGCCATACTCCGCTCTTTTTAAGAAGCGAGAACGCACCTGAGCTTTTTTCTGCCTGCGCAGGCACAGGAATTTCCGCACCGGCAAAAAGAATTGCAGATGTAAGCGGAACAAACGACGATAAAGCCATCAGAAACACCCAGTTTTCGTTTCCGATCATCCGAAGCAGAAGCGTTGCCGCAATAACAACGCCGACAACACCCCATGCGTATATTGAATGAAGCTTGCTCATATCCCGCTCAGGGTTATCTGACGGAAGAGCAGCGATAATCGGGCTTAAAAGCACCTCTGCAAGACCTGCAGCTGCGGAAAATATCACCGTACCGAGCAAAAGCGGCAAAAAAGGGTTCTCAGCAAGAATGAACGGCGCAAACGCATAGATGAGCACCCCCACAAACGCAAGCCACGGCATAAGACGGATAGTCTTCGTGATATTGAACCTATCAGAAAAAAACGAAAAGATAAGGTCAACGACAAGCTGCGTTGAAAAGTTTATAAGAACCAAAAGACCAAGCTCTGAATATGACAATCCGAGAAGTGAGCGGAATGTGAGAAAAAGTATCGGCGGAAGGTTTGCCACAATTGACATTGTTATACTCATACTGTAGCAAGCCGCTTTTAACTGCATATTTTTCTTCAT
The DNA here is from genome assembly GCA_015068085.1 of Oscillospiraceae bacterium. Classification (GTDB taxonomy): domain Bacteria; phylum Bacillota; class Clostridia; order Oscillospirales; family JAAYXM01; genus SIG480. The sequence goes on along the minus strand of SVLF01000083.1, from coordinate 10,611 downwards.
GAATATCTCCCGTTTACAGTACATTCTTAAGATAATGGCCGGTATATGACGCCTCTGTCTTTGCCACCTCTTCCGGTGTTCCTGTTGCAACGATTTCACCGCCGCCGTCGCCGCCCTCGGGTCCGAGGTCGATAATATGATCGGCACATTTTATAACATCAAGGTTGTGCTCGATAACAACAACCGTGTTACCTGCGTCCGTAAGGCGCGCAAGCATATCAACAAGCTTGTGAACATCTGCAACGTGAAGTCCGGTTGTCGGCTCGTCGAGGATATATATGGTTTTTCCCGTGCTCTTTTTTGACAGCTCCGTTGCAAGCTTCACACGCTGTGCCTCACCGCCGGAGAGAGTTGTTGAGCTTTGACCGAGCTTTATATATCCGAGACCCACGTCACAAAGAGTCTGCATTTTTCGTGCAATTTTCGGGACGTTTTTGAAAAACTCGCACGCTTCCTCACACGTCATATCAAGCACTTCAAATATGTTTTTCCCCTTGTATTTAACCTCAAGAGTTTCACGGTTATATCTCTTTCCGTGACACACATCACAGGTGACGTAAATGTCGGGCAAGAAGTGCATCTCAATCTTGTTTACGCCGTCACCCGCACACGCCTCGCATCTTCCTCCCTTAACGTTAAATGAAAAACGGCTGCTTGTGTAGCCTCGCATCTTCGCATCGGGGCTCATTGCAAAAAGGGTTCGTATGTCATTGAAAACACCGGTATACGTGGCAGGATTCGAGCGCGGAGTGCGCCCGATGGGAGACTGGTCGATATCTATTATCTTGTCAAGATGCTCTATTCCATCTATTTTTTTGAACTTGCCGGGATGCGTTTTTGCTCCGTTAAGTTCGGCGGCAAGGTGTTTGTACAAAATCTCATTGGTGAGCGACGATTTTCCCGAGCCGGATACACCCGTTATGCAGGTAAACTTACCGAGCGGAATTGACACATCGATATTCTTCAGGTTGTTCTCGCTTGCACCGATTATTTTCAGAGACTTTCCCGTTCCTTTCCTTCGCTCCGTCGGCACGGGTATTTTTTTCGTTCCGGAAAGATACTGTCCGGTTATCGAACGCTTTTCCGCAATAATGTCTTCAATTGTACCCGCGGCAACAATCTCGCCTCCGTGAACACCCGCACCGGGGCCTACGTCCACGATAAAATCCGCCGCGCGCATAGTATCCTCATCGTGTTCAACAACGATAAGTGTATTGCCTATGTCGCGAAGCTGGCGAAGTGTTGCAAGAAGCTTGTCGTTATCGCGCTGATGAAGTCCTATTGACGGCTCGTCGAGGATATAGAGCACGCCCATAAGCGACGCACCTATCTGAGTTGCAAGGCGTATGCGCTGGCTCTCACCGCCGGAGAGAGTTCCTGCGCTTCGGGAAAGCGTGAGATATGAAAGCCCGACGCTTTTTAAAAAGCCGAGACGCGCCTTAATTTCCTTTATTATAAGCTCTGCGATTTTCTTTTCGCGCTCACTGAGCTTATCGTCAAGACCGTTTACGAAGTCAAGCGCATCGTTCACCGACATATCGCAAAGCTCTGCAATGTTTATATCGCCTACGGTTACGGCAAGAGCTTCACGGCGAAGCCTTTTCCCGCCGCAGGTTGCGCACGGTGTGCTTATCATACATTCCTCAATCTCAGCCTTTGAATACTCACTCGCCGTTTCGTGATAACGCCGCTCAAGATTTGCAACAAGCCCTTCCCACGCCTGAGTGTAGTTTCCCTGTCCGTAAGACTTGTCGTAGTGAAGCGGGATTTTTTCTCCCCCGGTTCCGTAAAGCAAAGCGTTATATGCCTTCTCCGGAATTTCTCCGACAGGAGTTGCAAGGTCAAAACCGTAGTGTTTTGCAAGACCGTCATAATACATTCTGCAGATTGTTCCGGGGGCGGCGTTCGTCCAGCCGGAAGCGTGGATTGCCCCTTCAAGAATAGATTTTGTCTTATCAGGAATAATCATATCCGGGTCAACCTTTAAGTGTGTTCCGAGACCTGTACAGTCCGGGCACGCGCCGTGGGGATTGTTGAAGGAAAACATTCTCGGCGTAAGCTCCTCAATGCTTATTCCGCAGTCATCACACGCGTAGTTCTGCGAAAACATAAGCTCTTCCCCGCCGATTACATCTACTAAGATTATACCGCCGGAAAGGTTGGACGCGGTTTCGATAGAGTCAGTAAGGCGCGTTTCAATGCCTTCCTTTATAACAAGACGGTCGATTATTATTTCTATGTTGTGCTTTTTGTTCTTTTCAAGCTTTATATCCTCGGAAAGGTCATATATATTTCCGTCAACTCTCGCGCGGACATAGCCTGATTTTTTCGCGCTTTCAAAAACCTTTTCGTGCTCGCCCTTACGTCCGCGAACAACGGGAGCAAGAATCTGGAATTTCGTCCCCTCAGAAAGCGCAAGAATCCGGTCGCATATTTGGTCAACAGTCTGCTGCTCGATAACCTTTCCGCAAACGGGGCAATGCGGCGTTCCTGCACGCGCAAACAACAGACGAAGGTAGTCATAGATTTCCGTTACTGTTCCCACAGTTGAACGCGGGTTTTTGGATGTTGTTTTCTGGTCGATTGATATAGCCGGAGAAAGCCCCTCGATATAGTCTACATCCGGCTTTTCCATACGTCCGAGAAACATCCTTGCGTATGATGAAAGCGACTCGACATATCTTCTCTGCCCTTCTGCATAAATCGTGTCAAAGGCAAGGCTCGATTTTCCCGATCCGGAAAGCCCTGTCACAACAACAAGGCTGTCACGCGGAATTTCGATGTCTATATTTTTAAGGTTGTGTTCTCGCGCACCTTTTACATAAATTGATTTGTTCATTTATTTCTCACCTCGAAGCTCTATTATCCTGTCGCGGAGCATTGCCGCATATTCAAATTCAAGCATTTTTGATGCCTCGCGCATATCTCGCTCAAGCTTGCGTATCATCTCTTCACGCTCCTGCTTCGTAAGCTTTTCTTTCTTTACCGCGCTTGCATCCTTTGAGATTTCAAGAAGCTCGGCGACGTCTTTTTTTATCGTTTTCGGAATAATTCCGTGCTTTTCATTATACTCCGACTGTATTTTGCGACGGCGCATCGTCTCGTCAATTGCGCGCTGCATCGAACCGGTCATATTATCGGCATACATAATAACCTTACCGTGGTCGTTTCGCGCCGCACGTCCCATCGTCTGGATAAGCGAGGTTTCACTTCTGAGAAAGCCTTCCTTGTCGGCATCTAAAATCGCAACAAGCGACACCTCGGGAATATCAAGACCTTCGCGGAGAAGATTTATTCCGACAAGTACATCGAATGTGCCAAGGCGCAGATCCCGGATTATCTCCATTCTTTCAATGGTTTCAACGTTGTGGTGAAGATACTTTACCTTTATTCCCACGTTTTCAAGATATGCGGTTAAATCCTCTGCCATCTTTTTTGTGAGCGTTGTCACAAGCACCCTCTCGCGTCTTTCAACACGCGCATTTATCTCACCGATAAGGTCATCAATCTGCCCTTCCGTCGGACGCACGGAAATCTCAGGGTCGAGAAGTCCCGTCGGGCGGATAAGCTGCTCTGCAATATTTGCAGAGCGCGTGCGTTCATACTCTCCGGGTGTTGCGGAAACATAAACAACCTGATTTATATGCTCTTCAAACTCACCAAAATTAAGAGGTCTGTTGTCAAACGCACTCGGCAGACGGAAGCCGTATTTGACGAGAATCTCTTTTCTCGCGCGGTCGCCTGCATACATTCCGCGCACCTGCGGAAGAGTTACGTGAGATTCGTCAACGATAAGCAGAAAATCATCCGGGAAATAGTCCATAAGCGTAAACGGTGCCGATCCCGGCTCTCTTCCGCTTATTATGCGGGAATAGTTTTCAATTCCTGTGCAATATCCGAGCTCCTGCATCATTTCAACGTCATACTGCGTTCTCTGGCGAAGCCTCTGTGCCTCCAAAAGCTTTCCGTCCTCTTCAAATTGGCGCACGCAAGCTTCCATCTCGTCGATTATATCATTGCACGCCTTTGCCATTTTCTCCGGTGTTGAAACATAGTGTGACGCGGGATATATTGCAACGTGGGAAAGCTCTCGCTTTGCCGCGCCCGTTACGATGTTTATTTCCGAAATACGGTCAACCTCGTCACCGAAAAACTCAACGCGTATGCCCGTGTCGTTTGAATAAACGGGGAATATCTCAACGGTATCGCCGCGCACGCGGAATTTATTTCGCTCAAACGCAATATCGTTACGCTCGTAGCGGATTTCAACAAGCTTGCGGATAAGCGCATCGCGCTCATAAGTTTTACCGGGGCGCAGAGAGATAACCATGCTCGAATAATCTATAGGGTCACCGAGCCCGTAAATACACGAAACGCTGGCGACAATTATAACATCGCGCCGCTCACCGAGCGAAGCCGTTGCGCTGTGACGCAAACGGTCAATCTCCTCGTTTGTGGACGAATCCTTTTCAATATATGTGTCGGTGTGCGGAATATACGCCTCCGGCTGGTAATAATCAAAGTAAGATACAAAATACTCTACGGCGTTTTCCGGAAAAAATGCACGAAGCTCTGAGCAGAGCTGAGCGGCAAGGGTTTTGTTGTGCGCAAGCACAAGCGTCGGCTTTTGCACGCGTTCGATGATATTCGCCATTGTAAAGGTTTTTCCCGAGCCGGTAACTCCGAGCAGCGTCTGCTCGGAAAGCCCCATTTCAATTCCCGATACGAGCGCAGAGATAGCCTCCGGCTGATCACCCGACGGAGTATACTCCGAAACAAGCTTGAATTTTTTATTTTCTTCCACAGCAGAACACCTCGCTCTCAGAAAAGTGGAATTGCGCAATATTTATATAATGTACATAAAAACGGTGAGAATACCCAAAAACGCAAAGTTAAATACAGAAAATATAATAATATAATGACGCGTTTTCCCCGGATTGTGCTTTAAGTATTCCCGGAAGGTTATAAGGCTTGCAAGGGATGCAATAAGCGTTCCGGCACCACCGATGTTCACACCGACAAGAAGATTTGCGTAATCCTCCGTGAATTGTGAAAGAAGAATGGCAGACGGAACGTTACTTATCACCTGGCACGAAAGAACAGATGAAAGAAGTGTGCTTTTTTCAAGAAGAGAGGAAAAAAGCACGTTCACCGCCGGAATACGCGCCATATTTCCGGCAAAGATGAAAAAGAAAACAAACGTTAAAAGCAAAGGATAGTCAACTGCCTTCAGTGCTTTTCTGTCGGCAAACAAAAGCACCGCCGGAATTATCACAAGTCCGAGCTGATAAGGGATAACGCGGAAAACAATTACAATCGAAAGAACAAAAAGAATACTGTAAAGAACCGTGCGCCGGGGATTGAGCGGAGTCTTTGCATAGCACAGGAAAAGCGGCTCCGGCTTCACAAAAATTATACAGCAAGCCGTTATAAGAATTATTGAAAGGATAAACGGCGGAAACATTATCTGCATAAACTCATTCGTTGGGATGCCGAATTTTGTGTAAAGATAAAGGTTTTGCGGATTTCCGAACGGAGTGAGCATACCGCCGAGGTTTGCAGCTATATTCTGCATAACAAAAGTAAAGGACATATATTCTGTTTTGTTGGTTGCGGTCAGAACAAAATATCCGAGAGGAAGAAAGGTTAAAAGCGCCATATCGTTTGCTATAAACATAGAGCCGATAAACGTGATATACACAAGCGCAATTACACTCAGCCGCGCATTCTTGAAAACAGAAACAACTTTTCTGGCAAGAACATAGAAAAAATTTATATTCCGAAACGCGCAAACAACCGCAAGAACGCAGAAAAGACAGGTGAGTGTTTTAAAATCAAAATACCCGATATATTCGCGATCAGGCGGAACAATAATACCCGTTATGATTGCAGCCGCAAGCGCGATGCTCATAACTGCATTTTCTTTGAAGAATTTAAAAACACGTAAATGCTTTTTCTCAGGTGCTGCGGTTGTCATTGTATTTAAACTCCCTTTTATTGATTTTAAATCTTCAGAACTGCTTCTGCAACGCGGATTCCGTCTACCGCGGAGGAAAGAATCCCTCCGGCATACCCTGCCCCCTCACCGCACGGATAAAGCCCTCGCAAGGATGCCTGAAGCGTATCATCACGCAATATCCGAACAGGGGATGACGAGCGTGTTTCCGGAGCGGTAAGCACCGCTTCGCCGTCAGCAAACGCACGTATAAGGCGCGAAAATCCCGAAAGCCCTGCGCGAAGCGTTTCGTTTATATAATCGGGAAAAAGCGCGGAGATGTCACACTCGCGCACTCCCGGACGGAATGACGGCACGATTTTGCCAAAACCGGTTTTTCTGCCGGTAAGAAAACCCTCGACCGTCTGTGCGGGAGCGTGAAAATCCTCTCCGCCGAGAGAAAACGCCGCGCGTTCAATACCGCGCTGAAGCTCCACACCCGCAAGCGGAGAAGCTCCGCCGAAATCCTCCGGCATAACGTTTACAAGCAACGCGCTGTTTGAATTTTCAAGGTTTCTTGCGTAAAGGCTCATGCCGTTTGTTACAACGCCGCCCTCTTCGCTCGAGGCATTTATGACCTCACCGCCCGGGCACATACAGAAGGTATATACCGCGCGGCCGTTGGGATAACGGTTTGAAAGCTTGTAATCCGCCGCACCGAGTGCCGGATGCCCGGCAAAATCACCGTAACGGCATACGTCTATATCACGCCGCAGATGTTCTATTCTCACGCCCATCGAAAACGGCTTCTGTTCCATTGTAACGCCCATATCAAGAAGAAGTGAAAAAACGTCTCGCGCGGAGTGGCCGACAGCAAGAATGATATCGTCAGTTTCAAAAGATATCTCTCCCTCTGTGGTTTTGCACACAGCTTCGCAGACGCGCCCGTCCCTTGCCCTTATTTCACTGAGCGTACAGTTAAAATAAACCTCACCGCCGAGCCGCTTTATTTCTTCGCGGATTCCGGCAACAACGCGCGGAAGCTTGTCCGAGCCGATGTGCGGATTTCTTATATACATAATCTCCGGCGGTGCGCCATGCTCGACAAAGGTTCGGAAAACTTCAAATCTCCGGGCATCGTGCGTGCCGGAATTGAGCTTGCCGTCAGAAAATGTTCCCGCGCCGCCCTCGCCAAACTGCACGTTTGACGATGGGTTAAGCCTGCCACACTCAAAAAAGCGCGATACGGATACTGCACGATCTTCCACGCTTTCTCCGCGCTCTATAAGAACAGGGTGTGCACCGTGGCGCGCAAGCGTAAGCGCACAGAAAAGCCCCGCAGGCCCCGCGCCGACAACGACCGGACGAAGCTTCGGTAGGATGGGGCTCGGCACCGCTCTCTTTTCCTCACGCGGCAAAAGCGTTATGTCTCCGCGCTTTACACGTGAGACGATTTTCTTTTCATCCCCGTGCACGGAAACATCCACGGAATACACGAAGCAGACGCGCGTTTTGTCTCTGGCATCCACTGCTTTTTTAACAATATTAAGCTTTTGTATTTCGCCCGGTGCAACACCGAGCGCACGGGCTGCCCGCTTTGTGAGAAGCGCTTCATCCTCATCAAGGTTGAGCTTTAAATTTCCTATTCTTATCATAACAAAACTTCCGTTATTTGAATTAATCTCAACTTATTATTATAACAAAATTAGTTATAAAAGTAAATACCGCTATATCATTTTTGTATTTTATGCGGGTTTTCTTATGTTTTTCTTATAATCGGTCACTTTTTTATATTAATACTGTGGACTTTTCTTCCTTTATGTGGTATATTTATAATGTAGAATTTTGTGCAGAGAAAAATGCTCTGCTTTAAAACAGGAGGAATATCAAAAATGAAGCTCAATTATGCAGGTCTTCAAGACAAGGCAGCATGGGAAGCTGCCGGCGTAACACTTCCGAAGTATGACTGGAAGGAAATGGCTGCCGAGACCGAAAAGAACCCCACATGGGTTCACTTCGGCGCAGGTAACATCTTCCGCGGCTTTGTTGCAAAGCTCCAGCATGACCTTCTCAACGCAGGTCATGTAAAAGGCGGTATCGTCGCTGCTGACACATTCGACTTTGACAACATCGACATGATTTACCGTCCGTATGACGCAATGACCATGCTTGTTCTTCTTATGCCCGACGGCACAATGAAGAAAGAGGTTGTTGCATCCATCTCCGAGGGTCTCTGCGCAGGTGCAGCATACCCCGATGATGTTGAAAAGCTCAAGAAAATCTTCCGCAACCCGAGCCTTCAGATGGTTTCATACACCATCACGGAAAAGGGTTATGCTCTCCGCAACATTCAGGGCGAGTTTTTCCCGTTTGTTGAGGCAGACTTCAAGAACGGTCCGGAAAACTGCTCTCACGCAATGAGCCGTACAGCAGCATTCCTTCTTGAGCGCTTTAACGCTTGCAAGGCTCCGATTGCTGTTGTTTCCATGGACAACTGCTCGCACAACGGCGAGAAGCTTCGCGCTTCCGTTATGACCGTTGTTGAAAAGTGGCATGAAAACGGATTCGTTTCCGATGAATTCGTTGCATGGGTAACAGACGAGAAGAACGTATCCTTCCCGTGGTCTATGATTGATAAAATCACTCCGCGTCCGGCAAAGGTTGTTGAGGATGCTCTTGCTGCTGCCGGCATTGAAGATATGGCTCCGAAGATTACTCCGAAGAACACCTTCGTTGCTCCGTTCGTAAACGCAGAAGAGCCGCAGTACCTCGTTATCGAGGACCGCTTCCCGAACGGCCGCCCGCCGCTTGAGAAGGCAGGCGTGTTCCTCACAGACCGCGACACCGTTAATAACACCGAGACAATGAAGGTTACAACGTGCCTCAACCCGCTCCACACCTGCCTTGCAGTGTATGGCTGTGTTCTCGGCTTTGACACAATCGCAAGCGAGATGAAGGACGCTGAGCTTTCCGCACTTGTCAAGAAAGTCGGTTACGAGGAAGGTCTCCCGGTCGTTGTTGACCCGAAGATTCTCTCCCCGAAGGCATTCATCGATGAAGTTATCGAGAAGCGTCTCCCGAACCCGTTCGTTCCTGACACACCTCAGCGTATCGCCTGCGATACATCGCAGAAGGTTGCTATCCGCTTCGGCGAAACAATAAAGAGCTACATCGCACGCGAGGATCTTGACCAGACAACTCTTACATATATCCCGCTCGCACTTGCAGGCTGGCTCCGCTATGTTCTTGCAATTGACGATAACGGCAATGCATTTGAGTGCTCACCGGATCCGATGCTTGAGACAATGCAGAACCAGCTCTCCGCTGTAAAATTCGGCGAGCCGGCAACTGTCGCAGGTAACATCGACGTTATCCTCACAAACGACACCCTCTTCGGTGTTGACCTTAAGAAGGTCGGTCTTTCTGAGAAGGTTGAGGGAATGCTTGCAGAGATGATTGCAGGTCCCGGCGCTGTCCGCGCAACACTTAAGAAATACCTCGGCTAATGTAATTGATCTTCCCCGCCATACGGCGGGGAATTTCTTTGCTATTGCAGTATATTGCCATGTTTTTTCACTTTTATTGCATATTCAGGCAAATATGCAATAAATTACATAAAAAAGGCAAAAAAAACGCTTGACAAACAGCATTAATATGGTATAATTGCGGTGTTAGGCGAATTCCCTGTGTACCGGTATAATATCGCTATGCAGGAACCCTTATCTAAAGTAAGGGAAATATTTTTGAAAGGAGCCTGAACACTATGAAAAAATTGAACGTTGCCGTAATCGGATACGGCAGAAGCGGATGCGACATCCACTCGAGATTCTTCAAATCGGAAAACAACGACATTGTGAACGTTGTTGCAGTTGTTGAGCTCGACCCGGCTCGTGAAGCCGCTGCAAAGGCAGACTTTGGTTGCGATACATACAGCGACTACAAAGCGCTCTTCGACCGCAAGGATATCGACCTTGTCGTCAACGCATCTTACTCTCATATGCATTACCCCATCACTCTTGACCTTTTAAACCACGGTTTTAACGTACTTACAGAAAAGCCGATTTCTAAGAAGGCATCCGAGCTTCAGGAGCTCATTGATGCAGCTAAGAAGAACAACGTTCTCTTTACCATCTTCCAGCAGTCACGTCTTTCTCAGTACTTTATGGAAATGGAAAAAATCATAAATTCCGGCGTTCTCGGCGAAGTAAAGCTCGCACGCGCACGCTTCAGCGGCTTTAGCCGCCGCTACGACTGGCAAACTGCTATCTGCCGCGACGCAGGCGCTATGAGAAACACAGGCCCGCACCCGTTTGAGCAGTGCATCTGGCTTTCAGGAACGGATGAAATGCCGAAGAACATTTACTCAAAGCTTGAAATCTGGAACTCTGTCGGCGATGCCGAGGACTATGTTTTCGCAATTCTTGAATACGAGAACGGCAAGCGCTTTGAGATTGAAATCAACCCGTCTGATCCGTTCAACGAAGGCTGGCTCTACCGCGTTTACGGCACCCGCGGCGCTATGCGCGTTTCCTCAACAAAGATCGAGTATCAGTACTATCTCGAGGAAGAGTGCCCGCAGCCGACATTTGATATCAAGTCTCTCCACAAGGAAGACGGCTCACCCTCTTACTGCCAGGATAAGATTGAATGGCACAAGGAAACTCTCGAGCTCAACG
>SVLF01000082.1 GCA_015068085.1 Oscillospiraceae bacterium | reverse complement strand
TTTACATTTCGCCTTCTTTCGAAGGCTTATTTGTCTTGCTCAAATCCACATTATTCTGTATTTTCAATGTACATTTCACTCTAACTATTTTTTATTTTTCCTCTTGATTTTTATATAGTTAGCTCCTTCATTGTTATTTGCAGAGGACAGCAAAAGCGCTGTCCTCTGCATTTTTGCTTATTGTTTCACATAATCAAGTATGCGTCCCAGAAGAACTGCAACCTTCGTGCGGCGTTGCCGCACAATGCAAAGTGCAAAATTATTTTATATAATCAAGCATTCGCTTGATAAGCACCGCGACCTCTGCGCGTGTGGTGTAGTCCGTCGGTGCGATGCGTTCGCTCTTTCCATTTACAAGAGCGCTTGTTATGAGTGCTTTCACTGCATCCTGTGCATAGTCTGCAACATCTGCAAAATCCTCATATCCGACATCTGCACTTTCAAGTTTTACGCCGAGCTTTTCGAGCGCACGATACACTATTACCATCATATCCTGGCGAGTGATGGTATTGCGCGGTGCGAACTTGTTATCACCGATACCGGATACAATTCCGTTGTTACGTGCTATTGCAAGCTCAGATGCGAAGTAGTCGTTTGCCGATACATCTGCAAAATTCTCTGCATTGTCGCTGCTTAAATCAAACGCACGAACAAGAAGGATTGCGAAATCTGCGCGGGTGATGTTATTTGCCGGCGAGTATGTGCTTGCGGATGTTCCCTTTATAATTCCGTCTGCCGCAAGTGCGTTGATTGCATCTTCTGCCCATGAGTGGCTATCAAGGTCAGTGAATTTCAGTTCGCCGCTATTTCCTGCATCAGGTTGTGTTGAAGTTTCGCCCTCTCCGTTTTCATCGGAAGCGTCGTTTTCATCAGTGTTTGCTGTATCATCCGGCTTGTCGGTCGGTGCGGCACCGCCGCCACCGCCTCCTCCACCGCCGCCGGCAGGGGTTGATGTATCTCCTGATGTTCCGGTATTTTCTGACGGTGTTTCAGTGTTATTGTTGCTTGACGAACCGCCCGTTGTTGAGCCGTAAACCGTAACATTAAAGTGGATTGTGGTTTCGCGCCCGTCTGCATCACGCGCTGTTATCGCAACGTGGTTTTCACCTATCTGCGAGGAATCCGGTTTCCATGTGAACACACCTGTTTTCGCATCGATACTTGCTCCGCGCGGAAGAGTTGTTCCGATGTAGGTAATCTTCGGTGCGTTTTCTTCTATCGGACTTTGCGCACTGAGCGGTACCGAAATCGTGCTGCCTGCACTAGTAGTTATGCTATCATTTACAGATTCAAACTCCGGTGCGAAATCCTCGTTATATGACAGGGGAATTCTGAACGTCTGCCCCGGAGCAATATTATAAAGGTATCCAAGCTCCGGGTTTGAAGCATTCTGATGTCCGCGGATAAGCGTTGTTCTGCCGATATCAAGACGGATAATGTTCTTTCCTTCGCCGTAAGAATGCTCTTCAAGAACGCTTGCACCCTCAATCTTATACACTGCATTTTGAGTTCCGTCGTTTGCGATAAAGATATACTCTCCCGCAAGAGCAGATGCATCCTCAATTTCTGCAGAGACATCAATATAGTTCTTAAACGCAAGATTTCTCTCAAAGCCTTCAACCTTACCGGTAAGAGTTCCCTCGCTCTCAACCTCATCACCGATTATGTTGCCGTCGTGAACATAACGGTAGGTAGGCGCACCTTCGCTGTTCGTGCTGTACACTCCGACAAAGCCTTGGAAATCAAATACTCCGCCGACGTTGTACTTAACCGAATTATTCGTTGCATATACAACATAATCAATTCTCTCACCGCCTACGTGCGTTACCTTAACCGCGCGTGCCATATCGCCGGTCTGTTCGTCGCCCGAAACTTTTGTTACATTAACAGCTTCGATTTTCTCGATATTGGAGGTGTTGCGGTACGGCTCATACACCGTTGTGAAAAGGCTGTCAAGCTCCTGTCCTTCCGGTGCTTCGCGCTCAACATAAACATACTCAAGCATCGTTGTGCGCTCGGGATTAAACTTATCCTTATAACCTATACTCATCGCTGAGCTTCTCTGCGGAATGTGACCGCCCGCAAATGCGACACCTGAAGGTGTAAAGTCATTCACCTGCGTCATACGCAAGTGTATTCCCTTCGGATTTGAAAGCACCTTTTTGTAATCCGTAATCTCAAAATCAACGGTAAAGTTGCTTTGCGGTTCTGCCGCGCGGCGGATATTGCGTAGCCACGTGTATCCGTTCGGGAACATACGTTCATAGGTTCCGATGGTTCGATCTGTCCACGGATCCTGACCGTAGGTTACGGGGAATACCGTTTCAAAATCAACCTCTTCGCCCGGGAGCGCACGGCGAACACTGCCGTCCTGATTCTTTACATATGCCGCATCCTTTCCGGCAAATGTTGCCCAATCCATCGTTCCGTTCTTATCCACCTGAATAAGCTCGGGCTCCGTTGCCATCTTAAGTCCCGAAACTTCATTTACCTTTGATGAAGCAGAATGGTAAATATACATATGGTGGTTACCGCCCGTTACGCGGAAGAAGTCAACACCGTATGACGTATCGTCGTCAATTTTTACCATAACAAGGCTTCTGCGGTAGTTTTCAGTCTCGTCATACTTCCCGGACGCATCAATATCCATAAGCTTAACCATTCCCGAATCATTGAAGTGAAGCGGGAAGCCGCGCTGTGTCGACGCTTTTGAGTCCTTTTTGTTAACCATTACGGTGTTGTGAGATATCGTCTGAGACGACCACTGAATACGGTTCGGGTGATAAAGGGTATCCTCAGGGTAGCCGAGATCTGCACCAAGGTCAAGGCCGAAAGCGTCTACATTAAGATGGAGCGCATCCTGATGTCCGTGACCGGCGGTATCGCCTGCTGTTATCCAGAAGGCACGCTGGTTATTGGTTTCTGTGCTTGCGGAGGCTGAAGTGTAAATTCCTCCGTCCTGAAGAACGGCAAAGCCCCAGCCTGCCATAAGCTCGCTTTTAAGCTTTACGTTCACATCGACAAGCGCTTCTACCTCAGCCTCAAAGCTTTCGGGATTCTCCGTGAAGATATCGTAATGAAGCCCTTCCGCTGTTTTTCCGTTTCGCATCCAGATATACTGGGCAAGCTCATCTGCAATATCTGTATCTCTCAGGTTCTTAAAGCCGTTTTTCCATATTTCGATGTCTCCGGCAAAGTAGCCGTGAGAAAGCGCTGACGAAACGTCTGCTAATTTAGGATGGCCTTCCGGCACTACCGGACGTACAAACGCCATAAACATCTCATGGAACTTCGGATTTTCATAGAGGTTGTATTTATCTGCGTCCTTATAATCCGCAAGATAGTCTGCCATCTGTCCGAGACCTTCAATCTGCGTGCGGTTATAGTTTACGCTTGACTCATCCCCCATACCGTCACGGTCAATTGTGCCGATAAGCTGGTTTGTAACTCCGCCGCCGCCCTTATTGTAGGTTCCGTCCGGATTTGCCGGCTGATAAATCCATTCGAGCATCTCGGAGGTCTCCGGATATCTGTCCTGAACAACAGCGGCTATTGCCGTTGTTGCCTGGCGCTGACCGAAGTTACCGACAATTCGTCCGAACTTTACGCCCCAGTAAATTTTTCTGATAATGCCGTTTTCCCAGTTCTTCCAGATATCATGGGAGCTTGTTTTTGCATTCCGGCGCATTTCATGCTCATATTCGCGGCAATTGCCTTCACATGTTGCTGAATAGCCGGTATTCGTATAATTCATATGATAATCATACTTATCATCATCCGGAAGCTTATCATAGCCGAAAAATTCCGCTTTTTCGGAGAGATAATCTATAACCTGCGTATCGGTAAGCGCGGGATAGAGCGCATCCGCGCTGAGCGCAAGCATCTGCGCCAGAACGTTCTCATTAATTTTGCCGGCTAAGATACCGATACCCGTTCCTCCGCCGTCCGTGTTATACCACACGCGGTCCGGCTTGTTATTCTTGTCATAGTCTATATCATTATGCGTGAAAAGATCGTATGTGTGATAAACATCTGCAATTCTGTCAAGAAGGATTGCTCCTGCACGTCCGTATTTTATATCGTCGGTATAGAGATATGCATCCGCGAGATCACGGGTAGCACTCATCGCCTTTTTCATCATCACGTCATTTATCACAGCGATATAAACATGACGCTCCAGAGCATATGTGACGCCGGTGGCGCTTGGAAGCTCATATTGATAAGGCGTTACACCGTCCTCTCGAAGCGGGATATATCCCCAGCCGTCATCAACGCCCCAGGTTCTCCAGTCCTCACCCGGGCGAAGACCTTGGCTGTTATTAAGCGTTGCCGGGATTTTTGCAGGATTAGAAAGCTCCGGATACAGCTTGTTTACAAGATATCCTCCCTCAACGCCAAAGCCGTAATGCGCGCGCTCTGCCGCTGTTATAAGGTCTCCTGCTTCAATCTCTGCCTTTCTTTCATCTGTGATGCCTGCATCCGGCAAGCTCTTTCCCATTTCAATGAGCATCGCGCGGTGCGCCTCTAGCGCACGGATACGACTGAAACGCTTTTCCCTGTCAAGTCCAAGCTGCAGGAAACTTCCAAAATCGTTTGACGGGAAGAGGCGCTTGCACTCCGGACACTGCGTCTGCCACGGACGCGAAATTACATTTGTAATAAAGTCGCCGCCCTTATTATCTATACCGCCGTCACAATAACGGCAGATGTTATAATTCGGCGCAGACGGCGCACCTCTCTGAGTGCTTCGCGGAAGCCCCTCTCCAATAATCATATCATAGAGGATATCAAAGTTTTCGATATGTCCGTCCGCGGTTTCAACCGCGCTCTTTTTCATGCTCTTTGCCCAATCATAGATTTCGGCATTTTTACGCGCGATTTCGCGTTTCTCGGTTGTGTAATAGGTAGACTCTGTCTTTCCTTCATCAAGTATAACGGAAATTTCCTTGTCTGCAGAAACTTCTTCTCCCCGGAAGGATGCACTTGCCGATACGGTAACAGACTTTGCTTCCTTTGCCGCAAAGATATATCCCGCCTCTTCAAAGCGGATGGCATCGCCGTTATCCGATGCGAAGGTAACCTCTTCTCTCGGAAACTTAATCTCATTTCCGCTCTTCATTGAAAGCACGAAGGAAATCTGTGCCTTTTCGCCGACATAGAGAGAATCGTCAAGCTGTATTTTCTTATCTACAATTTCCGTATCGTCTATTGCATTTATAACTATGCTCTCGCTTATGCGCGAGTCGGCGGTTTGAACGGTTGCGGTAATCGTTACCTCACCATGACCTCTGCCCGTTATAACTCCGTTCTCATCAACCGATGCGATGTCGGGATCTGACGACTCATACAAAACGCTGTAAGCATCCTTTTCAAGAACAGTACCGTCAAGAAGCTTTGCCGTTATTGAGGTCTCAACCGTTTTACCGTATGTCACCTCATTGTTCTCTGCCTCAAAATCAACGTACTTCATATTGTTGATTCCGTCAAGCTTGAGACTCTTCAGATAAAAATACGAATAAATTGACCCCTGTTCAAAAACAATAACATATTCGCCCGGCTCTTTGATATCAACGGTGCCTATTATTTCCGACTTGGTAGAGCTCTTTGACGGGCTGAGGAAATTTACGTATCCGACGTAATTACGTCTGTTTACAAGCGGGTCCATTTCCTGCTGAGTTTTTGTTCTCGGAATGATGTATATGTTTGCATCACCTGCAGATGCAGTGGTTGTAAGATACTCTAAATTCACTCCGTATTTTCCTGCCGTAGGAACCTTTATGGCAAGACCGTACCATCTTCCCGAACCCGGATACAGCCTCAGGTGGGTGGAATACAGCCTGGCAGTCTTTCCTATTTTTATTTTTTCTTTAGGTCCGACGCCGAACCATTCCCAGTTTCCGTCGGTATAATCATACGTAATGTCAAGAACATAATCGTCGTTCTTTACATTCGTATTGCTGGTCTGCTGCTTATCCGTACCCATATTTGTAAACGGCTTCCAGTCCGGAGAAACTTTTAAAAAGTCATATGAATACACAGCATTCGCACAGGGAGCCTGCGGCGGAAGCTCTGTTACCTCATATGTATCCGTTACGGTATCGTAAAGTATGCCGTCAAAATATATTTCCGCCGAAAGCTCGGTTTTGCCGACTGCGTAAATATCAATCCACGCATCAACCTCGCCGATATCCACAACGCCGGGGTTTGAGCTTTTCCATTTTATCGTTGCTCCCGATAAATCCACATATTCCTTATTGCTGAGAAGGATTGAAGCCGAAGCCTTATCATCGTCATCAACCGTTATGCTCTTCTTCATCGGAACAGTTTCTTCCGTTCCGCTTGTGAGCCAAAAGTCGCCTACGTAGATATAGTCTCCCCAAGTCTCACCGGAAGGAGCCGATGCAACCGTATCCCCCGTGAACGAAAGGGTGTACCAGCCGGGTTCCGTTACCGTTATTCCCGGAACATCGGTGGTTACGGAAGTTAAATTCTTATTATCCCCCGACGGATAGCACAAGTAACTTCCCACTTGTGTTCCAAGCTCATTTCCCCCGTACATAAGCTTGACCTTATCCGTTTCTCCGAACCATACCGCCGCACTTGTGCCGTCAGCTGAAAGATTATGCGTCATTTTCATGGTATAAGTTCCCGCCACGGGAATATATACGTCAAAGCCGATGGCAGCCGACTTATGCAGGCTCAGTCCGTTATCCTTTATTTCCAGCTGTCCGCCGGGCGCGCTTGAAGAAGTACCGGATTCTCCGCTCAGACCGCGAAATCTGTAAAATCCGTTTGTATACTTCTCATCAAGAACTGAAAGAAAGCCCGAATCTTTATTTGCAATCGCATCACTTGCAGCTGTGTAAAGTATCTTCACGCCATAGCTTGCTACCTTGATTGTCTGCGAGGTGGTAAGTGCCTCACGTCCCGAAAGCTCAAGCGTTGCCGTAACGGTTGCCACGCCCTCATCTCCGCCGGTAACCGTGCCGTCTGGCGCGACAGTTGCATTACCGGTTACGGAATATGAAACCTTGTCGGTATAATCTTCTTCCGTTCCGTCGCTCATAAAAGCCGTTACGGTCATTTTTGCCGTACCGTCGTTTGGAGTTACCGCTGTTTTATCAAGCTCAGAGGTAAGCAACATCGGAACAGCTTCGCCGGTTCCGCTTGTGAGAGAAAAATCTCCTATGTAGCAATAGTTCCCCCATGTCACACCTTCAGGAGCCGTTGCCGTATCTCCGATAAACGAAATGGTATACCAGCCAGCCTCATCAATCACTATTCCCGGGATATAAGAGGTTTTATTCTCACCGGGGCCATAGCTTGAGTAGCTTCCTACCTGCTTGCCAAGATCGTTATCTTTGTATTTAAACTTGACTTTATCGACTTCTCCAAGCCACACGGCTACACCTCTGCCATTAGCTGCATGCCAGTTATTCATTTCCATGGTATAGGTTCCCGCCGCAGGAATATATACATCAAAGCCCACAGCAGCTACATTATGCAGCCTCAATCCGTCATTTCTTATTAACAGATGCCCGCCGGGCGCTTTCGAAGAAGTGGCAGTGCTTGCGCTCAAACCATGAAATCTGTAAAATCCGTTTGTATACTTCTCATCAAGCACTGAAAGAAACCCTGAGCTTTCATTGGCGATCGCATCACTTACAGGCGTGTAAAGTATCTTCACTCCATAGTCTGCCACTTCGCCCTCTGCCGGCGCTGCATATGCCGGAAGCAGAGAAAGCAGCATAACAGCTACTAATATCAACGATAATAATCTTTTCATTCTTTACCTCTCTTTCTTTGTTAAATAAGAGGGGAGCCTAACGCCTTGATGTGTTCAGCTCCCCTAAACTCAGAGGAAACTATCCTTTCCTAAACCTTTTGACAGTTCTCTCGAAATTTTTACCTATTTATAATTTTGGTATATGTTGTCGTAGATTGCTAAAATCTCGTCAATCGGCTGAGCAGCAAGCTCTTCCTGGAACTTATCCCACTCGGTAAGCGGGCGCTGACCGATGATGAACTTTGTGAGGTTTTCCTGTACCAGTGTGGCAGCAGAGGTAGCAAGGTCGGAAATCTGCTGTGACTCTGCATCCGAAAGCTGCATATAGCTCGGCGGGTTAAGCTCCGGATATGTGTACTCAAGTATGAAATCCGTTGTTGCCGCCTGCTCTGCGGAGATTGAAGCGTCGATGGATTCCGGATCTACGCGGAGATATGTTCCGATTGTCTGGAAGCCGTAAAGAAGCTTAGGATTGTCGCCCTCGTTCGGGAGGATATACTGCTTCTTGCCGTCGACGACCTCGTATGTCTCGCCTTCTTTACCCCAGCTGATGATATCGCTGCCTTCGTCGGAGTAGAACCAGTTTACATAACGCATTGCGTTTGCAATGGATGCTGCATCGCCTGTGTTCGGAACGCCGAAGCCCATCGGGTCGTTGTTCTGCTTGTCGATCATGTTAACGCCGACACCGTTTGTGGATTTCGGAGGCATCATTGCAGCCATTGTAAATTCCGGATTACTTCCACGCACAAGATTGTTGAAGAAGTCAATACGCGTCTGATAATCCGGCATGATGAAGCCGCGGTCGGTTGTCACAAGCTCTTGCCACGAAGATGTGCTCATTGTGATAAAGTCTGCCGGGATAAGCTTTTCACTTACCATCTTGTTAAGGAAAGTTACGATTTCAAGCATAATCTCGCTCTCGGTAACGCCATAGCACCACTTTTCGTTTTCAAAATCGTAGTATGCGCCGGTGTGGAAGTTCGGCTTGAAGGATGAACCAATAACGTTGATGTTGTTAAGCCCTGATCTCATGCAGAACGGGAAGGATTCAGGATAGAGCTCTTTAAGCTTTTTGGAAACTGTGTAAAGCTCATCGATGGTTTTCGGAACCTCAAGACCGTGCTTATCAAAGATGTCCTTGCGGTAGAGCCATGCGCGAATATTTGTTGCGCGCTCCATACCGTAGATGGGAGCGTAGTATACCTTGCCGTCTGCAGCACGGCGGGTGCTGCGCATCCACTGCTCATCCTCCGGAAGAGAATCCCAGAACTTGTTGTAGTCCGGAAGGAATTCTTCGTAATCATCAAGCGCCATAAATGCGCCCTGCTCACAGTATCCTCCGAACGGCCCGGGCTTGCCCTGGAAGCCGAACACATCCGGAAGATTATCCGGATCAGCCAGCACAAGCGTAAACTTTGTGCCGAAGTCTGAAGACGGAACAGCGTTTACGTTTATCGTTCCGCCGATGGATTCCTTGATATACTCCCACACCTTCCAGTTTTCGTCATACGGCCATGAAGCATGGCTTGCGATTGTGATATCAAGAACTGCATCATCGGGAATTTGCTTTCCCTCGGGGATGTCGTAGGAAACCTCTCCTCCGGCACCGCCGTTTCCTCCGCCTCCGCCGCAAGCGGCAAGCGAGAAGATCATAAGTCCCGCAAGAATTATGCTTAATAATTTTTTCATGTTAATGTACCTCCGTTTAATATTTTTTACAACTTTAATTGTATTATTTTTACGTGATCCGTACTGTTTTCTAAAACCCCTAATTGTTTTTGTCTGCGCTGATTGCGCTATATATACCGCTAAAACAGCTTTATTTGCTTTCAAGCATAATAACTGTGTTAGGTTCGATGCTAAGCTGCAGCTTTCCGGCGGAAATATCGACCGTTTTAATCTTTTCTGCATCATGCTCGCCGTCAAGAAGAATCATATCCAGCTCATTCCCGCTGCAGTTATTCAGCTCTATACAAATGCTTTTTGCTTCTGCATCATTTTTATCCGAGAAGTATGTAATCATAACAGCTGTCTTGTCTCCGTCGGATGCCGCAACGGGATATATGTCATAATCATCGGTTTCGGCTTCAATCTGCGTTCCGATTTTATAGAGCTTATCAAACATCGGGAACGGATAATAGCCCTTGAGCTTATTGTCGCTCTTATATGAGGAGAAAAGTCCGTTAAAGGTAGTTCCCGGTCTTGCATCGTAATACATAAGCATATCAATCGGGCGATTCTGGCAAAAAGCCATTGTTGCCGCCGTGAACGCAGCTCCCTTCATACCGGCGATGGTATTTATGGAATCCTTATATCCTTTTCCCCAGTCGCTGATGTAGTTCCATTCGTTCATATATTGCTCGGTTTCGGTATATCCGTGCTTATCAAGAAGCTCGCGCGCACGCATTATGAACGGGTCAAAGCCATGAGGATCGCTGCGGTATGCATGCCATGAATAAAAATCAATCGGAACATTGTTCTTTTTCATATAAGGGAGAAAATCATCAAGCCATTCAAAAACGCCCTCTCCGGTCATCGCGGGGCCGCCGATTTTAAGATGCGGGAATCTCGTTTTCAGGTGGACGGCAGCAGTCTTGAATAATTCCATGAATTCTTCCGGAGTTCCCAACCAGCACTGGTCTCCGAGATCCGGCTCGTTCCATATTTCCCAATGCTCTATGTTATGATGAAAGCCGTCTGCCCAGCCTTCGTTGTAGTGCATTATGATATGCTCACAGATAACTGCCCATTTCTTGAAATCCGAAGGAACGCGGGAGTCGTATTTTTTGATGCGGTGGTCTATCTTGTTTCCGAGGCGGTAATAAATCTTTGTGCCTGCGCTCAGCGTTCTTTCAATATATTCGTCCGTGCATGCGAAATCGTATGATGCAGGATCATATGGGTCTTTTTCAAAATCCCAGAAAATTGCATTGATGTCAACCGTGTGTTCTCCGCCGTAGTTGGAACAAAATGCCGCATCATGGTTGCGTGCATAAGGAATGTTCGCGGCTTTGTAGGCATCAAAGTTTGAGTTTTCCGGAAACAGCTTGGACGGTCTTGTCGGACCGTTATTCACCGCATGCATCGGCTTGATTTTGCCGACCTTCTTTGAAAAATCAATTGTAATATTGCTCATGGTCTGGTTTCTCCTTTTGGGTCTTAAGCTTATTTTTATTATAGCGGAGAGGTAGCCCTCTCCGCTACAGGTAAATTTTAGTCTGCGTAGATTACGCGATATGTGCTGTTGAGATCGTCATTGTAAATGATGTATCCACGGGCAGTATTAGTTCCATCGTACGATTTTGCCGTGAACTGACCGCTCACCTTGCCTTTTGCTTCGCGGGATACCGCACGGCTATCCGCTGCGTTGATTGTTGCACCATCTCCGAAGAGAATACCAGCTTCAACGATGTTCTTTCCGTTAGCATCGTAGGAAATCATTCTTGCACCGTCTGTGGTGTTGGGGTCAATTGAGATAATCGGCTTGTTGCCGCTCTCAGTTTTTTCTTCAAAGGTGATTGTTGCCTCGCTCCATACCGTGTAGGTATAGCTCGTGCCGTGTGCAACCGGCTTACCGTTTACTTTCCAGAGACCGACGTTATCTGCCGTCATTGTGATTTCTGTGTCATACGCATATTCGCCGGATTCTTTATCGCTCGTTACATTTTCCGGCACCGTTACAGCAAAGCTGTCTGTACCGGTAAACTTTGCAACAACGCGGGTAAGCTTTTCAAACACCGTTTCAGTTGCAATTGCGTTTTCTCCATCAAGTGTCCAAAAGTAGGTGTTGTAGCCCGTAAGCGTCGGCCTTACGTCACCTGCAAGTGTACCAAACTCTGCACCATCAACTACCTTGCTCTTGAGGAACTGACCATTATAGTTATAAAACTCAACATTTACATCCGCATCCGTTGCTGTGTCAACATCGTAAACTGCCGTGAGATAAGTGTTTGTATGAAGCGGGAAGGAATATGTGCTACTTGTAGAAACCCATACGCCATTATCCTTACTTCCGCGCATCCATCCGCGGAAGATATAACCAGGAACATCGCTTGCAGTTACCTCAACAGTTCTTCCAAGAGCAATATCAGATGTTGTTGTGCCGGCTGCATAACCGCTAACATTCGTGGTAACTCCGGCATTGTTTTTGAGCGTAGAGGTCGCCATAAACTGAACGGTATCAACTTCATCCGCTGGTGTAGTGCTTTTCGTGAGAGTGAGTGAGTTTAAATATATATACATTTTTGTTGTCTCGTAGTCTGCATAAGGACGGAAAACAAAATAATACTCACCCTGCTCAAAGTATTTGGTTCCCAAGTTGCGAGTTAAATAGTCGCTTTGCGTAACAAGATTTTCACTTTCTAACAGATTACCGTTATTCACGCCACTCTGAACCTTTGCTTTTTCAGTATCCCCGATTGCATCTCCCGCTTTAAACATGAATGCCTGTATTTTATTCGTTTTACCTTTTTCAACAGTAGAGCTTGACGCAAGAGATGCATTCATAGAAACATCATAGTTACCCGTTACAGGCACATCTAACTTAAATGCAATCCAATTGTTGCTGTTCGCTTTCGCAAAAACCCTTATTCTTCCCTTGCTTATTCTTATTTGACCACTCGTATCTAACACGCCACTTTCAGAAGCCGCAGCGTACGCCCAACCGTCCCCTTTTACATTTTCCAAGGAACCGTTTTCTACAATCGAAGTTGTGCTGTAGAAACTATACGTAACCACACTTTCTCCCGCTGCGAACACTGCAGGGATAAGAGATAAAACTAACGCGAGGGTCAGCACCATTGATAAAAATTTTTTCATTTTATTTGTCCTCCTTGTTTTTTGTGTTTTTTTAACATTTTCTATTTAGGTAGGTTTAGTGTTGTAACTACAACACTAAAGGGGATATCCCCTTTCAAAATTTTTTCCATCACCCCT
>SVLF01000081.1 GCA_015068085.1 Oscillospiraceae bacterium | reverse complement strand
AACGGATGAAGGAAATATAAAAGTATTGACCTACAAGGTTAAAAGTGTTATAATATTGTCATAGAAAGAATATACTATAAGTGTAAGGAGGTTGTTCGAGTGGTATTATATGAAAAGCTTGTCGAGCAGTTCGGATATAATGAGCCATTTCTTTACAGTGAGATTTCTTTCGGAAAATACTCAAAAGTTTGGATAAGCAAGGAATTGAATAAGCTGTGCGAGCAAGGCGTTGTCAGCAGATTTGACAAGGGTATATATTACCTTCCTATGCAGACTCCGCTTGGTCCGAGTATAATAAACCCGAGAAAAGTAATTGAAAAAAGATATATACAGGCATCGGGAGAAGTGTTCGGATATTACAGCGGTCAAATTCTTCTTAATAGGCTCGGAATATCAACACAGATGCCGAATGTAATAGAAATTTATACGAATAACGAGTCGTCAAAGGTTCGGGATGTTTCTGTGGGGTGTCAGAAGGTAAGGCTGCGCCGCAGCAGAGTAAATGTTACAAAGAACAATGCCCCGGTTTTGTGCTTTCTTGAGCTTATGAATTCTGTTTCTGCGACAGATATGGATACAGAACGGAAAAACGCCATTATCAAATATATGACTGAAAATGGCATCACTCGTAAGGATATAACGCAGTATGCTCCGATTTTTCCGGATAAAACAATGAGAAATCTTATTGAAAGTGAAGTGATATACAGTGTTACACAAAAACCCGGAACTGTTTGAACAAGTTATTTTAAGAGCTTCTGAATATTTCGGAATTGAAGCAGGGATTATCGAGAAGGATTATTTTGTCACGCTGTTTCTTAAAAAGATATCCGAGGTATTACCGAGTATAATTTTCAAAGGCGGCACATCTCTTTCTAAATGCCACAAGCTCATAGCGCGTTTTTCGGAGGATGTGGATTTAAATATAGAATGCGAAAAGCATCCTACCGAGGGACAGCGAAAAGAGCTTAAGAGAATGGTTGTAAGGGCAATTGAGGAGCTGGAGCTGGATTTGACAAATGCAGATGAAATTGCAAGCAAGCGCGACTATAATAAATATATCGTTGCTTTCCCCACCGTCTTTAAGTCGATGATACTTAAACAGAATCTTATCATAGAAACGGCGGTACGAATCAGAGCTTATCCCAATCAGTTTATGAAAGCATCCAGTATGGTGTATGAGTATCTCAGCAAAAACGGATTTGATGAGATTGTTGATGAGTATGAGCTTTTTCCGTTTGAAATAAGGGTGCAATCTGCAGACAGGACATTTGTTGATAAAGTCTTTGCGGTTTGTGATTATTATCTTGACGGAAGAATCCGAGAGCATTCAAGGCATTTATATGATTTGCATAAGTTGTTAAATGTTGTTAAGCTCGATACAGTTCTTGGTGAATTGATAAAAGATGTATGTGAGGATCGCAAAAAGCAGGCTATTTGTAAATCAGCTCAGGATGGAGTGAATGTTGGTAAGTTGCTTGATGAAATAATCGAGAAAAAAGCGTATAAGGAAGATTATGAAAGCATTACCGAAACACTGTTGTTTGAAAATGTTGGATACAATACAGTGATAGAAGCATTGCAAACCATTCGCAACAGTAATTTGTTTTAAATTCAATACTATAACAAATAGACAGATTGTAGAAATACAGTCTGTTTTTTGTTTCTCAAAGGAGGAAAGGCAAAATGAATGTGTATAAGATAGACGACATAATAAGTTGTGAGTTTTTAAAGATACCGAAGACCCTGTTTGTGAATGATGCATACCGGAACTTAAGCTCGGATGCGAAGCTTACATATGCGCTTTTGTATGACAGGCTTTCACTGTCAAAGCTCAACGGTTGGATAAACGATAATGATGAGGTGTTCCTCATCTATACGCGAGAGGAGATATCAGAGGATTTAGGGATTTCGTATAAAAAAGCAATATCAGCTTTTCGCGAGCTTCTTGAAGTAGAATTAATAGCGGAAAAGCGCCGCGGCAGAGGCGAGGCTAATATGATATACATAGTAAAGCCGGAGATAACGGAAGCTCAGGCTAAGCGATACACGCAGCAGGAGAATTTAAGATATGCTGATTCGGCATATCAAGAGGATGAAAACGGGACTGGAATATGCGAAAACGGCACTTATTGCACGGATGTAGAGGTTGAGAACTTCCAAAACGGCATATCTGGAACTGCCGGAACGGAACATCAAGAACTGCCGATTTCGCACACAAATAAGACTGAGAATATAAAGACTAATATAAATCATACTGAGAATAGTCAGTCAGTAAGTTATGTAAAAAGGTCTTGGTATGTGCCGGAGGAATGTGACAGACATACGGACGACATATACAACCTCGATGATATTCTTGAAAACTGCTGTCTTGATTTGTTTGAAGAGGATGAGCGCTTTCTGTTATACGATGCTCTGGAGCGTATGTATTACACTGATGGTTTGAAGATAGGCAATGCTGTGCTCCCGTTAAACCGTGTGCGGAGCCGTATGTATGATATCGACCACACGATTCTGCAGAGTGCTATATCCAATCTTCACAAAAACAACAGGGAGATAAAGAACATAACAAGCTATGTTATAAGCACGATATTCAACTGCATTGCGGAAAGTCAGAGTATTCTCCATGTTGATCCGTACCTGAACAGCATACGAAAGCGAGAGTGATGGAAATGTATATGAACGCTTGCCAGAAATACATTGCAGAGCTTCTTGACGAATACGGACCGCTGCTAAGTCGTCAGCTTCTTGCGATGGTGAACTTCAAGTTCTCAACAAAGCTTACAATACTTGACGGATACATATTGCAGATGTGCAAATTCTCGGATTTCATAAAGCTTCCCACATCAAAGGATATTATTCTCGCTCGCAAAGGAGATGAACCGGATTATGACATAATACGCTCATTCGATGTCATGATAAGGTTTTTTCCGAATGTGGTATGGCACAGAAGAACGCGAACTCCGGAGACTCTTCGCTTTCTCACAAGCACCGTGGAACGGGATAAGGAAATATGCGTTATTCCTGTAAGATGCGGAGATGAAAAACGCCTTTCCGCATATGCAACGGATAAGTATGACGATGAGTGTGAGCTCGCCATTTTCCTGCTCGATGATAAGGAGCAGATGAAGAAGCTAAATGTACAATGCAATCGCAGATTTGCAGTTTTTGAAAAGGGAGAAGTGGTGTTTTATAAATAGAATACCGTTTGTTGCCGCCGTTCAATCCATAAGTGAAAGGACGGTGGTTTTTGTATGCGTTTTACCTTGGATGTGCGGCAGCAATGGTGATATATACAAGCCTTGAAAGGAGGAAAAACAAATGAAGCTAAACGGAATAAATTTAACAGAACTGGATAAGAACCTTACCGATGCCGAGCGTGAGGAATGGCGTGCTATATATGCATCATACACGAGCAGTTCGGTGATAAGCGGAAGCGTTGCCGGTGTGGATTTACACGAGATGAACATAGTGCCGAAGGGTAAGCGCAAACCGACACTGCAGACGGTGCGATGCCTCATTGTAATTAAGTACCGCGTAAAAATAATTATCCCGGAACATGAGGTGTTTGCAAACGAGCTTGATACGGGATATCATATCCTTCATTCTATGTGTGGTGCGAATATTTCGTATGTCATAACTCATATTGAGCGTGAAGCAGGGGTCGCCATTGCATCGCGGCGTCTTGCGCTGGAAAAGGTGCGTATGACGAACAAGCACCGGGATATCTCCGTAGGTCAGACGGTGAATGCGGAGATTATATCCGTGGGCAGAAATATGTGTACCGCACATTATCTCGGCTACGACAGTGAGATTCCGCAACGTGAGGCAAGTTACAACTACATACCGGATCTCCGCGATGTTATACATACGGGAGATAAGGTTCGTGCTGTTGTGAAAGAATTTGACAGCGAGACGGGAAAGCTTGTGCTCTCAATAAAAGAAGGAACCGCGCATCCGTTTGACGGTGTGGAGACACGGCACCCGATAGGCTCGTCCCGTATGGCGACTATTGTAGGCAAATACAACGGCGGGGTTATCTGCACGCTGTACGACGGTGCGACAGATGTAATATGCTCATACTCCGCTATGCAGTATGACGGCGATTTCAAAACCGGCGACAAGGTTGAGATAATCATCCGTAAATACAATGAAACACGCAAGCTCGTCTACGGCAAAATCCTTCGTAAAATACGCAGCAGATAAAGCAACAAGGCGGCCGGTTACCCGGTCGCCTTAAGAGAAAGTGATGCTGCTCGTTTAAACACCAATAAAATTCTTGTATTATCAATGAAAGTTGAGTTTTTTGCAAATTTATGATATAATACGTTAAATAAGAACGGGAGGGTTAGTATGAATTCGTCGAATGAAAACGGAAACTTGAAGGAATTGGCAAAAAACGATAACTTCTATAGAATTATTCTATTTTTGCTTTATAATGATGCAAAAAACAGAGCCGACAAATCATGGAAAAAGTTTAGTGATAACCTGTTTTTCAGAAACCGTTTTTCATCCAACAGCAACGTTGTTAAAGCACTGTATGATAAAGCAGATTTGGCTACATATATCATACCTCAGGGAACTCTGCTATATAGAGCGCGAATTTTTAACAAAGACATAATGAACGCTTTTGTTAAGGGCTTTGTTTTGTCTAAACAAAAAAGTTTAAAGGATAGAGATATCCCTAATTTAAATTTAGATGCCGCTCAGATATTGCCACTCATTATTGCAGCAACCCCTAATGGTGGTTTTGCACACATACAAAACGCTTACAGCAAATGGAAACGAAAAAAGTTTAAAGGATATAATAGGAAAGACTCTGGGGCACCTCCAAGCCACTTAACGCCTGCAGGTAGAGCAAATCCGGAACATATTAGATATTTGTATTTATGTGAAGATGAGCAGACCCCAGTTTATGAAGTTCATCCAACTATAGGACAAGAAGTAAGTATTGCAAGGTTCAAAACAAAAAGACCTTTGAGAATTTATGATCTTACGCTTAGTTTTCCCGATCATTATGAAAACCCTAATTATGACGCGCCAAGTTTATATGATGCTATAGGAAAGAATTTTTCTATTCCGAATACTGGCGAAACCATTCAATACCTCCCAACCCAATTTATAAGTGAAGAGATCAAAAAAATGCATTTTGATGGTTTAAGGTTTAATAGTTCTTTGCGACAGGGAGGAGTCAATGTTGTTTTGTTCGATCCTGAATCATGTAATATACTATCTTCTGATATTGTGAAAATTGAAAGTATCGAAATAAAAATGCAAAAACCGGATGTTTACAGTTTAGGAGATATGGATGCCTCAATATTAGATGTGTAATGTTATCCACCGACAAATACAATTTAAAATGACAATAAGATGAAAAAGCGGCCGGGTACCCAGTCGCTTTGAAAAATAGTTCTATGTTTTTGTTACTTTAAACCTATTGTGTTAGTGGAGTCAAGTATACAGACCATGACTCCATTTGTCATTGGAAGCTCATCTTGGTGAAGTGATTCAAAACACTCGGCTTTTCTTTTTACCACCTTAAATGTGAAATAAGTTAATATTGCAACCAAACCAACCACAATCAAGAAAGATGCTTTTTTGCTCAATAACGGTTCAGCAAAAATTCCTGCAAGATATCCGAAAGCTAAGTAGATAAATGCAATTCTGTTTGTCCATGTGGATTTGGCAACATTTTTCAAATCAGTACTATCCGCTAAAGTACCCTCTTCTTCAAAAGCAATCGCGGTATGTCTTAAACAATATTCTTTTATTATACCGTTTCTTGAAACGTCGGTGTTTCCGATTAATAGTAAACCTGCTGTTAATTGCAGAGAAATTGAAATAATATACGCAATATAATAACAAATTTGCTCGAACATATGTTTTTACCTCAGTTTGATTAGTTTATATTTAATTTCTTGGGAGTTATTTAAGTTTTCACTGTTTTGCGCTGGATTTATAAATATATTTTACGCAGTCTTTGGCACAAAAGAGTATTCTCTCTCCAAAAGATGGTCTTATAACAAGTCGATAAACCCGTCTTTTAACAAAGTGTCATTTATTGTGGTATTCGTTCGTGTTCCGGATAATAAGCCGATGACAGCATCGTAGTCATTTATAATTTTACAATAAATTTCATCAATGGTTTTATGGTTATCTTTTTTCCATATTGCTACAACCTCAAGTATTGCTGTTGTAAGATATGAGAATAAATGTTTGATTTGAGTAGTTGGTATATTTTCTTGTTTTGCAGCATGGGCTATGCCATTTCTAGTTCTATATAACCTTTGGAGATTCCAACTTACCATTTTGTGATGATTTATTAATTTTTGTTTCAGTTTTCCGTAGTCAATAACAACCTCTCGGATTTCTGTGCAACGATATGTTAAAAGTTTATTTACCTCTGTTTTGTTTTTCAATTCTGTGAATAACGTATCGTCCTTTAAAATAAACAATATTTCTTGCACTGCTTCGTGTTTACTTTCAGTGGGAACAGATTTGCCGTTGGAAAAACTCAAATCGATTTCGCATCGTTCGCAATCCTCTATGAAGTTGCGTATGATGCTAAATAAATAACGCTTTACGCAGGCGGAAGGGATAACAGCTTTAACATTGGAAATGATATCTTTGTATAAGCCTGTCCTTACCAACGATTCAAGTGCAACCCACATATTCATAAATCTTGCTTCTTGAAACATAGATGCTTTGGAGATATTTGTATAGGCAAAAGTACCCAACAATTTCTCAGCAACACTGGTACTTTCACTCGAAAAAATCTCCTTTGTTGATTCTAAAACTCTATTGGTGACATCAACATACTCATAGGGCTTAAATAATGATTCAGCAAGAAAAGTTCTTTTGTATTTTGTTAGTGGATTCATTGCAAATATATTTGAGTTAGCAATATCCCAAAAATTTACATACCCATAAAAACTTAAAAGGTAAATTTTATTTGATATCTGTTGCAATGCTTTTTGAGCTGCAGAATATATATCAGGACAACAGGTATCTATGAAAATGTATGTACTCTCACTTTTTAGCAATGAAACAATATCCTCAGTGGGATATTTATCCAATATTTGATTTTTATTTAGAGTTTCAATTCCCATAGAATTTAATTCTCTAATAACTGCTTGTTTTTTATCAGGGGATGTTGTTTTGATGATTAGTTCTATATATATGTGATGGTGAATGTTAGAAGTGTTAGTTAATTTGCTCTTGAAATCCTGCCATAAACCATTGATATTTTCGCTTGGACCATTTAAAAATCGTAGAGATTCAAGTAATCCTTTTGGAGACCATCCAATATCAATGCATTGGCTTACCAAAGCTTTAGTATATTTGTTGATTTTCTCATAATTGCAATTAAGTAATTCTTGTTCTAATTCAGAAAATAATTTTTCTATATAAGTACTTTCAAGATACCTAATGGAGCTTTTGAGTTGAGCAATTAATGCGATTTTACTTTCTTTAGAATCTAATTTTCCACACAATTTATTTTTCAAACAATTATATAGATGTGGATTGATTGCTGCTATTATTTCATCTGACAGCAACAACTCCTTTGTTTCGTTTTTGCAATCATCAAAATTATAAGTACTTGTGTATATTCCATTCAAAGTATTATTTGTAACAACTAAAAGCTCTTTTAGTGCCAAAAATACATTCAATATATTGTGTTGATAAATATCGATTGTTCGAGCATCTAAAAGCTCTCCCCATAATTGCACAAAATATATAAATTTATCGTTGTACTTTGTTTGCAAGTCGGCATTGTTCCATTTTTTTTGCATTATTCAAATTCCTTTCTTGACAAATATTGCGATCTATAGTATAATTACATTGTAATTAAGCATAGTATTATTTGAATATAAGAGGTGTTTTTTGAGCAAAGAGGCTTTTGCCCGTGCAAAAAGAAACAACCTCTTTTTTAGTTTATCACAAAAAAACACTTTATTCAACAAAATATTAATTAAGAATCATAAAAATAATTCATTGGCATATTCTTGTTAAATGTGTTAAAGTGGTAGAGGATAGTGAGCGCCCGTTTTTGCTAATTAGTAAACGAATTGGGTGCCCATTATTTGCAAAAAAATGATGGGAGTAATCTATAAATTGCACCCTCCAAAAACGTCACCACATATTGAAAAGTGCGGAAAAATATAATACAATAGCCTTGTAAAAATGGTAAACAGATAACAGGGTAAGCAGTTTTAGCAGGTTTAAGAGTTCTATCCTTTGGGATAGGTGCGTCTTAAACCTGCTTCTTTTCATTTTTACGGAAAATTTAATATACGCAGAGAGCTTTTGACACACAAGGTACACCCTTTCCGGGGTATATTGTGTGTCTTTTGTTTTTCGGCGTGAAGGAGTGAAGTTTTTATGAGGGTACAGTAGCAAAAACAGAGATCAGTAAGTTAAGGAGGTAAATGTGTATGAGAAAAGTCAAAGGTGATGCGTATGCGGGAAATAACTGAGCTTGTCCCCGTAACGTATCACGACGGAGAAAACGCAATTCGTCTGGGATGCTTTGCAGATACGCTGGTGTATTACACTGCGAAAGAGGGTGAACATTCACTTGTCGCAATGCGGTTCGGCGGGTATCCCGAGCAGGTACGCGCGATGTCTGAAGCACTGCGCAAAGGTTCAAGCTTTGAGACCGGGATTAAAGATGAACGGTTGATTATAAAAGCGGATAACCGTGCGTACAGGAAAAGCATCACGCACGACGGCGTATATGCAGAGAGCACATTGCTTGCGCTCGACGATGAAATGAGTGAGATGAACGAGGAAGAGGAGGCAGAGGTCAAAAAGCCGAAGCAAAAACGGAGAATGTATATCTTCTGCAATGAAGGTGATACGGATTCGCTTTTTGCCGAGCTTGATAAAAAGACCGCTATTCCGCTCATCCCCGAGTTTCGCGACTACATCATATCGGAGAGCATAAAGAGAAAAATACTTTATCCGCTCACGGTAATGTCGCTCGGCGTGCGCTTTGATGCATATATGTTGGTGCTCAGTAATGACGAAAAGGAAATGGAGGAAATCGTAAACAGCGGTCTTGTGCACGGAGAAATATCTATCCCAAACGCCGTAAAAAGCAATGCTTTTGACAGAATCAAAACCGTATCACAGTATCTTAATGTATATGGCGTTACTATCGCCAATCGAATACGTAGCTCGTTCAATCCGCTTTTCGACCCGGCAACCGAAAAGTTGTGTGACAGATTAAATGATATAAATACGCACATACATAAAAATACCGGCTATTATCTGTTTCCGGCACAGCTTGCTGTTGCGGAGAGCATGAAACGAAGACTTGACAGAGCAAAGGTAGGTGTGGTTGTAGCGGAATGCGGAAGCGGTAAGACGAAAATAGGGTCGTCTGCATTGGGGGCGCATCAGAACGGTGAAAAATGCTTCAATGTGGTGCTGTGCCCGTCCCATATGACAAAGAAATGGGTGCGTGAGATTGAGGAGACTTTGCCGGATACCAAAGCGGAAACGGTATACAGCCTCGGTGATATCGACCGCGCATATAAGCGGTATGAAAACGGACGCGAGTCGATGTATATTATCCTGTCAAAGGAACGTGCACGCGACGGTTTTATGTGGGAGCCTGCGGTGGTGTATTCAAAGAGCAAGAAGGCGTATGTATGTCCCACATGCGGTAAGGTCATAGAATGCGAGGTTAAGTATGACGGCACAAAGTATAAGGTGCCGGCAGATCAGTTCTTCTTTCGCAGACAGACAACTCAGAACCATAAGTGCGAGCATTGTAAGAGCCTGCTCTGGAGTGCGCTTAATCCTAATGATAAGCGGCGCAGATACAACAAGTGGGTGAAAATCGGAAACTACGGCTTTGTGTACCGCGATTTTGCGGAGCGGCATATTGAGCAAACAAAAAATGATGCCGCAACGCAGAAAAAGCTCCGGGAGATAATATCAAACCCCGACAGAGTGTTCACTGCCCGAGGTGCGTGTGTCAAGTATTCCATGTCAAGCTACATATCCGAGCGCATCAAAAGCGTGGACGGAGTTATTCTTGACGAGCTGCACCAGTTCAAAGGTGACAGCGGACAGGGCGATGCTATGGAACGGCTCATAGAATGCGCGAAAAAGGTTATAGGGATGACGGCGACGCTCATAAACGGATATTCGAGCGGTCTGTTCTATCTTCTCTACCGTATAACACCGCATCTTATGATTGTGGATAACAAGGAGTATGAGAACCCGAACGCATTCAGCAATGAGTATGGAGTTACAGAGCGCGTGTATCAGGTGGAGGAAAGCAAATACAACGACAAGAGCAGGAGTAAGCGTCGCTTTTTGCGGGAGAAGCAAAAACCGGGCGTGTCTCCGCTTGTGTATTCACGCTTCCTTATCGACTGCGCCGTGTTCCTTTCACTCAACGATATGGGAAAGCATCTGCCGGAATATGAGGAGATCCCCGTTGCACTTGATTTGCGCGAGGATATAAAGAAGGAGTACGAAAGGCTTGAAAAAGAATTCAGACTCGTTATGAACGGCCGCGATAAACTGGCAAGACGGGTTATGTCAAGCTTTATGAGCCTGCTTACCACATACCCTGACCAGCCGTATCTGCATAAGCCGATAGTTGATCCCATAACCGGAGAGGAAATTATCACTCCGAAGGATTTATCGGATGCAGATGAGTATTACGAAAAGGACGAGGCGGTTCTGGATATAGTGAAGCGCAAGGTTTCAGACGGCGGCAAGGTGCTTGTATATACAAGCTGGGTAAAGATAGAGTCGCAACCAAAGCTTAAAAAGCTTCTTGAGGATAATGGCTACAGCGTCGCGGTGCTTACACAGAATGTAGTACCGGAAAAGCGCGAGGAGTGGGTACAGAAAAAGCTCGATGCAGGGATTGATGTACTAATAACAAATCCGAGCCTTGTCGAAACGGGACTTGATCTGAACGCGTTCACAACGCTTATCTTCTACAACATAGGATACAACCTGTTCACATTCCGTCAGAGCTCACGTCGTTCGTGGCGTATAAACCAGACGGCGAAACGTGTTGAGGTATATATCCTCTACTACAAGGGAGTTGCACAAGCGCGAGCTATACGTCTTATGGCATCCAAGCTTGCGGCAGCAACTCTTGTTGAGGGTAATTTCTCCGATGAGGGGCTTGCTGCAATGAGTGATTGCTCGGATATGACTTCACAGCTTGCGCGGGAACTCATACGCGGAATCCGAGACGATGTTGAAGATGTGTCGGCAATCTTCAAAAAGATGGCGGTTATTAAGGATGCGGAGGAAGATGCAGCATCTGCCGTGACGGTTACCGTGGCGGATGTTACATCCATTGCGGAAAAACTGCGCCGTGCGCGTATGTTTGCGGCAAAGGCGAAAGGAGGGACAAGTGTTCAGGGACCGAAACTCTATGAATACGCAGGTCAGCTCACTATGTTTGAGCAGGCAGGATAATTTAGGAGGTAAGATAAAAGATGAAATTCAATGCCGGAAGAAAAGAATTGTCGGAGTGTCTTAAGACAATGGTGAAAACGGTGCAGAGAACAAATGCTGTCCAAGAACTTCGCGGTTTTCTTGTGGAAGCGGATACCGATGAAGGTGTTGTTTGCATAACGGCAAGCAACGCCGAAGCCGCAATACAAAGGAAAATCAATGCGAAGGTCGAGTGTGACGGCGGTTGTATCATTGATGCAAAGGCACTGCATAGCATCATTGGTATTATCGGCGGAGAGCTTGTGTGCTTTGAAAAAGTGGAGGAAGGAACGGTTACGATCCAATCCGGCTCATGTACATATACAGTGCAGGCGTTGGAGGCAAAGCTGTATCCGCGTCCGCCGTTGCTGTTTCCCGACAGTGTAGCGAAGATATCGGGACTTCGGAGCATGTATGCAAAGACAAGCTCGTCGGTCATAAAGAACGATGAGCTGCAGCCGCTCTCAGGTGTCCATGTCGACATAAAGCCGGATGGGATTTCCGTAGTCGGTGCAAATCAGGGCGCAGTGTCAGTGGCATCACGCCGTATGGCGTGCGGCGGAAGTCTTTCATTCACACTTTCAAAGCAGGTGTTCTCAAATCTCGCCGCCGTCGCAGGTGACGGTGAGATTGAGGTGGGTATCAGCGGTTCGCATGCGATGTTTATGAAGAAAGGCGTACTGTTTTGTGCAAAGCGTTTGCCAGGCGAATATGTGGATGTTGATACGCTCATAAGTTCGGTAAAACCCGCGCTTACCGTAAAGACGGAATGTGATGAGCTGAAAACTGCACTGCTTGATATATGCGGCGTGGCAACGGTCGGAAACGACTCGTCATATATATGCCTTAAGTTCAGTGAGGATGCGATAGAGATATCAACGCAGAATGCTGCCTGCGGCGGTGAGAGGACAGTCGGCTGTGTGACAATCGACGGAGAACCCGGAAAGAGATTCCACTACTCCGTTGGCGCAATGCGCGATGCTCTTAAAACTGTTGACGGCTCGCTCATAATGCAGGTGGATGAGCGCGGATATCTTCTTGTGTTCGACCGTGAGAACAAGTATATGACGGTTCCAATATCGCAGCACGCGGTAAAAAGGAAAGCGGAAGCAATTCGCGAAAAGCGCACAAAGCACTGCGCTGAGCAGAAGGCTGCATAGAGAAAATTTACGGAGGTACATAAAAAATATGTTGTTTACAAAGATGAACGGAATTATTGATGAGGTAAATGCAAAAGTATCAGAACGCGAAGAGCTTACGGAATGTATAGCACTGAGTCTGCTTTCAGGTAAGAATCTCTTCATCCTCGGTGACACGGGTCAGGCAAAAAG
>SVLF01000080.1 GCA_015068085.1 Oscillospiraceae bacterium | reverse complement strand
GAAGTCCTTCAATATCTTTCCGCTTTTTATGAGAACATCACTGTAGTAATAGTCCGCACTCTTGTCCTTTAAATGCTCAAGCATTGTGCGGTATTCCATATTAAGCTTTGTTCTGTCGGGTGAGTACCTGTCGTTGTTATCTGGCATAGAAAAGATGTAGTACGGAATACCGGAAAGCTGATGCAGTGTATTTATCTTCGGCATGGAGTTTTGTCCTATGCACATATTAAAGCCCGCGACATTTGAGAACGGGTACTTATACAGCTCCGTGCTTTCGCGAAGCTTTCCGCGTCCTGCAACCGCAACCGATACCTCCGTAATCTTATTCTCCTGATTCAGTTTAAAGCCGTAGATGAGTCTTGGTATCGGAAAATTGTCATACTTCGTATTCTCATATGTCATATCCATATTCTCCCGACCAAGCTCAAGCGCGATAAACCTTGTACCGTCCGCACTCTCGCGAAAGGCGATGCACCGCTCAGGTAAAAGTCCTGTCTCAATATCCTTAAGCTTTGCCGAGTTGTCTATCAGCCTGCAAAATGTATTGAGCGATATGACCTTATGCTTCACGGTATCACCACAGCCATCCTCAACGACGAGATTGAAATCCTCATTTACATAAAATCTAAGCCCTGTTACTTTGTTCATTATGCTGCCTCCGCTAATTTCTGCTGTACTTCAGGATAGTCGCGCTCAAGCTCTGCAAGCCGCTTGCGGCAGTGACTGAAAAACGCAAGCACACCACAGATTATCTCAAAGAAGCTGCAACAGCCGTTGTAGTCGGTATATACCTTTATACGGCTCTTTTGCTTTTTTGTCCCTGCATCCATCTCGCACCACACACCGCCGTAGTAGTTCGTGCGTGTATGCACGACATAGTTCACGGCAAGGCGTTCAAGCTCGTTTATTCGCGATATGTAATCACGGCGTTTTATACGCTTTTGCGAAAGAAGCATTCTTAATCTGTCAATATACATTTGAAGATTTTCCGGTGTATACACATACATTTCACCGTATGCCTCGCGCTCATCCTCGATTCCTTCTGCCGTTTCTTCCTCGTAATACAGCTCCTCTGAGTAATCGAATTCTTCCATATCTCCCATCATTTCAAAGCAGAAACACTCAAAGTCATCCATACATGATGTGAAATCCGAGAAGAATCTAACTGTCGTTGCATCAGTTATGTCATACAGCTCCTTTATGTCACCGAGCCTCGAAAGCAGCTCTGATACATCACAATTTAAAAGCTCTGTCATGCGAATACCTCAATAACAGCTCTTTGACGGAGCGAATACAGAATTTGCACTGCGCAGTGTTGAAAACAGCTTGTTTGCAAGCGATACTTTCGGCGCAAGCGTATGCTCGTAATACTCCATATACTCCACAAGATCTTCTGCCGTAAAGCGCGAAAAGTCTATATCTCCGACTTTGAACTCACCCTTTTCTGCAAGGCTTTTAACCGTTGCAGTGTGAATGTATACAAAACCGGGGCTTCTGTCTTTTGCTTTACGGTTGCCTATATCTCGAACCTTGCGAAACTCATCCAAAAAACTATCCTTATTTATTTCTCTTTCCATCCTAATACCTCCGATTATTTATGTAAGTCTCTTTACTCCATCGGGTGTGAGGATATTGAATAGCATCCTATTCACCCTCGTTTCGGAGACAGTACCGCTTTCAGGATACTCCCTTCGCTTAACTTCTTTTACCACTCTTCCTTTTATGACATGAGGATGCTCGCAATCGACATATCCGTTGATAAGACCACTGCCGCCAATGAGTCCGACCTGACCTATGTTAAGAGGCAGGAGCGGACGCTTTTCCATGGCGTCTATGCGGCTCTTCTCAAACAGTATATCAAGCGACTTTGATTTCTGAAGCTGACGCCGAAGCTCACCCAGATTAAAAACCGCGCCTTTGAAAATCTCAACCTTGCGCACGGATGATGGCAGTTCATACACACTCTCGCCAAGCTCGTCGATAAGCGGTATTCGCGCAGGATCCATCACAGCTTCGGAGAACGCCTCAGCCTCTGCCGAGCCGTCACACTTCTGCTGCTTAATACCCAGCACAACCACCTGACTGAATTTCTTAAACTCATCATCGCGGAATCTACACACGGAAATCTTCCGGAAGTTATCGCAGAGCACGCGCCATATATCCCATGTAAGGCGATAGTACGGAACAATGTATATCAGCACGCCGCCTGTCATAAGGTTGTGCATACTCTCGATAAGAAACCGTTTTTCGCTTCGCGCTTTTACCCCACCTTCGCCTATTACATTCAGGTAAGGCGGATTTAAGAACAGGGCATGGAACGCTCCGTTCTGCACGTGCGAATGATAAAAGCTACCGAACCCCACGCGATGAAGTCTCTGCTCGGCATCACTGGCGCGTGCCTCGTCAATCTCAACGCCGTATGTGAGCGCATCCTCGCCGTGTGCAAGCCTTTCAAGCGCAAGTCCGCATCCACAGCAGGGGTCGAGGATATTTACCTCAGTGTCGTGGAATTGAAGTGCACGCTTTATGAGCGAGACGTGTTCAAGGTCAGTCGGGAAGTATCCCATCCTGACTTCGTTCATCATATGCCCAATATCCTTTGCGCCGACAGTTCCCATCTCCGGAATCATATTCCGAAGTGTATTAAGTGCCGCAATCAGCTTTGAGTAATCCTCTGTCATAAGGTTAAACGCCGACAGTGCACTATACAGCTTTCTTGAAAACTCCGCACCCTGCGGCATATTGCTCTCCGAAAAGAGAAGCGTAGTCTCGCGCACGGTTTTGATAAGCTCATCCTTTCGTGCGCAAAGCTCCGAAAAGGTTTCCTTTGCGCGTTCAAGGCTTTTCCTTTCGCGGTATATATCTATTGCTTTGCGCTTTATGGGAAGACTTTCGCACATACCGGAAAGGATGCGTTTGCATTCTGTAAACCTGTCCGTGACATAGCTTCTTTCTTCCTGCATCACGCAGCCCTCCGAAGCTCGGGCGATAAGCTATTTGACTCAACCGTAACTTTTTTGTTATAGCCCTTAAGCGTTCTCAATCCGTCAGCATCCGCTTCTTCAAGCATTTTTGTAACGGTAGTAGTTGTCTTTGACATTGTCATCACCGTTTCCTTTATCTCCGTCAGAATAAATCCGTCCTTTATCATTGTCTTTTCTCTCCTTATACACTCGGTTTCATAGCAAGTCTTCTTGATGAAAAGGTAAGCCGTGTTGTCTTTAGCTCTCCCTCTATGATAAGATAGTACAGCATAGTGGTAACAGCTGTAGCCGCAAACACGTTCGCCGCTATACTCTGCAGTGCAATAACACTGCGCTCTGCACACGAAAGCTCTGAAGGGAATCTCTCCGTGTTCTGCAGGATATCGGGATACAACCTCGCTACAGGCTTACTCTTAACCTTACCGTTTATCTTCGCGCCGCAAACCACCTGACCTGTGAACTCACCGTTACCCGAGTCGATGTAGATAATGTTATCCATTTTATTGAACACATTATTACACATAACACGTGAGCGGTTGTTATCCACAGCACCGATGAGAATGCTTATCGGTTTCGAGTCTGAAAATATATTTGTCGGCATTTTGAGAAGCTCGGCAAGCTGTTCTTCATCCTCGATATATTCGGGGATATACTCGGTTTCTATCCCGAAAACAGCGGAGTGGCGCGCCGCCATCACAGCCGCCTTGTTCTCACCAACATCACAATGCGCAAAGTTCTGTCTGACAAGATTTCTGTCCTCTACTACATCGCCGTCGGCAATGATAACCCTGCATTTTCTCCCGGATGAGAACGCTATGCGATACAGATGCGGAATGATATATCCGCCCGTACCACCTGCACCGAGAATAACTATCTTCACGGGTCTGTCCTTAGCAAGTTTCATCCGTCTTCTCCCTTCTTTTTATGCTCACGGCATCATTCCATTCGGCAGGATATGTTCCCGCGATTCCGTCAAACACGGTTTCGGGCGGTATTGTTACATACTTTCCTCCTACGGAAATGCGTGTGAGTATATCGGGGAACACCTTATCAAGCCTTCCGACGACGGTATATATCCGCGTTGCACGCTCATCCCTGTCGTCTGTCCGCGAAAACACGGCAGGCATTGTGTTATGCGAATGAAGCTCCATAACAAGCACAAACTTATCCTCGTCAAGCTCGGGCAGTGTTGTATCGACACTCGCCTTTGATACCTCCTGCTTCGGTACATGGACAAAATACTTTTCCTCATCAACCGACCAGTATATATTCGCAAGCGCCTCTACTTCACCCGAAAGCAGGGCATATGTCTTAAAGAACATCAATATCTCCGAGAGCATATCATACGGGATTTTAGGCAAAGCCGGGATAAACCCGGCCCTTACCTTTGCAAGAGCAGATGCATTATCCACCTCGGCGATAAATGCACCTATCTTGTTTGTGCGCATCTCATACACGCGCCCATTATCGGACGGTATGTATGAAATGGTCTTCCCGCTCTCTCTTGCCTCTCGTACGGAAGTGAACACGCCTTTATACTGCGAAGACATAATTCCTTTCTTCTTTGCAGTGACCGACGGTGTAACCTTGCACGATATCTCGCCCTTGGCTTTTTTGAGCGATTCCAGAAACTCCCGAGACTCTTCTATCTGCGTTTTAAGACTTGCAATAGTTGTTTTCTTCGGGGTCGGGATCGCTTTTGTTATAGTGCCGTACACCATTTTCCATTTGACTGCTTCATAATCGTCAAGCTCGGGGAAATCCTCTGCTTTTTCGATTCTAAGCTGGTCAAAGGTCTTTGATGTGTCTACAATATCCTCTGTTGCGTTAGCGTAAGAGAACACAGGGAGTTTTGACACGAGAGCACTCTTTGCATCCTCTGCCTGTTTCGACTCCGCCTTTGCAATCGCCGCATCAAAAAGATTCGGCACGCTGCCGGGGTTGTCTGTCTGCAGCGGCTGCTCGGCTGTTTCAACGAGGATGGGCTCATTTTTCTTTTCTTCACTTGCTTTTTCCTCCGATACTGTTGTTTCTTTTACCTCAGCGTTCTCAGGCGCAGGTGCGCTTGCAAAAACATCTGCACTGCCATCAAATGCTGGGAAGGCATCAAAGCTCATACCAAGGTCACTGCCGAGGTCGAGCTCACCTATACCGCCGAATAATCCGTTGTTTTCATTTTCAAACATTCTTTTTCTACCTCCTGATTTTTTGTCTTTCTCCATTTTTCCGTCACTGTTTAAATACCCTGAACACACAACGCTCCCTTCGCGGCTCTGCACTTAAATACACGCAGGCGATCTTCTTTATTTGAAAGCCGATATTTTCGCGGATGTCTCATTTTCATTCTTCTGCACACCTCTGCAAAAACATCGACACTTTCATCTGCCACCGTATCACCGAACCTGAGCCCGGCACTTCCGGGAATGATGTAGTCAAGGCTGAGCATATGCACGCCAAGGCTTTCTTTTTCTCTCTGCTCCTCAAAATGCATTCTGAGTGAGTTTTTCATATGATGCTCGGCAACGCGTCTGAATGTTGCATCACCGCGCTCGTCATACTCTCTCACTGCGTCAAGGAACCCGAACACCACAACATCATAAAACTTATCCTCAGATAAGTTATGTGCGCTGAGAAAGCGTGACAGCTCCCCATAGTGTTCCTCAGCAAGCCTTACCTGCCGCTCTGTTAAACTGTTTTCCTTCATTTTGTCTTTTCCTCCTTTGTTTTTTAATACAAAAACACACATGAAAAGACCTCTTGAAATCTTCAGTCTTAACCGTGTGTTTTACTTACCTCATAATATTCACTTTTCCCGATAAAACAAAAAACAGGCTTAAGACGCACCTATCCCAAAGGATAGAACTCTTAAACCTGCGCCAAAAGGGATATGAACTTAACACGCTCTGCAAGAGTCTCCAAGTTTTCGCTGCGTAGTTTTTGCAAAAGCAAGAGAAAAGGCGCAGTGAATACCGACGTATTCACAAGCATTTTCCGCAGATTTTACAAATAAATCCGTTGCGAAAACCGTGTTATGTTCGTGTTTCTTTTGGCCTATCTGCTTACCCTGTTATCTGTTTACCGTTTTTTACAAGGCTATTTTATTATATCTTTACGTGCTTTGCAATATGTGACGACGGTTTTGCAGCGGAAGATTAGAAATATTATCGAATAAACCGCTTACATAGGCAAATACTACTTACGAGGTGAATTAAAATGGCAAAGCAGGGAATGAACAGAATTGACCGAACACATACAAAGCCAAAGAACGCAGTGCCGCCGGTGCCTGAAATCCAAGGCAAAGCAAAACACGGGAAGATACACGCAAATCCAATAATTGCAGGGACGGATGCTCCGGCGCAGAAAGTGTATCATACCAAACCACATTCGGGCGAAAAACCGATATCTAAGGCATATCCCGTAATCGACACAGATCTTGCAAGAGATAATATTGAAAATGACCTCTCTGCGGCTGATTTGCAGGATTTATAAAGAAAAAAGGTTCCTATACCCTCAAATGAGAGTACGGGAACCTTCTGCATTCCTTCATCCGGCTCTGCTTTGGATATATAAATCAATATCCTCCACAATATATTTTGCACCTGTTGTATGCAATACATCATAAAACGATTCAAGATAATTCAAAACGTTATATTGGTTAAACAAGTCTATAACCTGTTCACCGTTGATGTTATGCTCATGCTTATACTGTTCTAAGCAAAATGCTTTAAATTTTAATGTTTCACTCATACGCTCACCTCAATATTCCGGCAAGTCTATTTTACCGTTTTCTACTTCCTGTTGATACAGATCAAACAGTTTTTCGACACTATATTGCCAAAACTTCGTTTCTTCCTGTTCAAGATATTTATAAAATTCGGTACGATATAATTTATTGAGTGCTATATCTTCGCTCAGATGATAAGTTTTACATATCTTATCACACAACGCTGCCGTGATTATTGGAAGGATTGCCGCAAGTTTATTTTTCTCCATCATCTTTCCCTCCGATTTCATAAGAATTTTTAAACCAACAAAGCTTTAGTGCTTTTTCTGTATGGAATAATATCTGGTTATATAATTCCTCAACCTTTAGTCGTTTAACGGCTTCCTCTTTACTTAAAATTCCCAGCTCAAACAACTGAACAGTTGCATAAACATTATCATCTGCAACAGGTCCGATAACTATATCATAATCTTCTGAAACCTTTTTTCCACTTCTGCAGATACATACAAATTCAAGCCAGCTTTCATCCGCTCTTTCAAATCTCTTTACTTCAAGCTCTGTAAGAGCTTTGTTTTCATCAAATTCATATACAGAAACAATATGTTTATCGCACTTCCGCCTGGATGCAACCCGGCGTGCCCACCTCTTTGCTTGCTCTTCATTGGTTGTTGTGTAAAACCCCTGTCCGAAATCAAGCATTCGCTGGCTTGGTAAAATTTCCGGTTTATCAACAGTTATGGTGCTTCCGTGATATATAATCATTTTGCTCCCTCCAATGCCTTTTCAATACGTTTGAGCTCTTCTTTTATCTTTTTAATCATTGCAACCGCGTGCTTTCTTTTTTCCACCTGTTCTTTTATCTTTTGGGCTTCACTGTCACCGCCGATATATTTTGTTATAACCCGATCGCCATCTCTGAATGCTAGATAGTAGTACACCTTGCCGTTCTGTACTTTTTTCTGAACAGAACCCTTTGGCAATTCTTCAAGCTGGTTTTCATAACTGCTTTTTAGTTCCGTAAGTCGCTCTTTTTCTCTAATTATTATTTCGGATATATAATTCACATCATCACATCCCTAACACTATTATATGCAACATTTACCCTATTGTCAAGAATTTGTTGGGTATTTGTGATTTTGTTTATTGCTATATTCCGTCTTGCTCCGAAAACTTTTCTTGTAATATGTATGATTATGTATTAAAATATAAATATAACTATTGCATTTTTGCAGAGGAGGCAGGACTTTATGGCAGTTGACAATATGAAAAACTTTAGAATCTCATCGTTATCGGAATATATTGCACTTGTTGAGAAACATAACCTAACCGACTTCATATCGCGCGGTGAGGCTGAAAAGCATGACGCTATACTCGCTTCTGCCTTCAGACCGTTTGCCAAGCATCGAAAATATTATAACGAAAGGCACATCAAGCAATTCTATGACTATATAGGAAACGGGTTAACCGAAATGCAGAAAAAGCATTTTCTTGCACTTTCCCAGCACTCCGGACTTCCTACATTTCTCCTTGATTTTACGACATCTCCGCTTATATCCCTTTTCTTTGCGTGCTATAAGGAATTTCACACTGATAACAGCAACGGTTTTATATATTTTATTGATAATAAACGTCTTGTCCCGATTGACGAGCACATTCAGGATGGTTTTTCCGGTTCATTGACAAAAGGTTTCAAAAACTGTGAT
Source organism: Oscillospiraceae bacterium (assembly GCA_015068085.1). Classification (GTDB taxonomy): domain Bacteria; phylum Bacillota; class Clostridia; order Oscillospirales; family JAAYXM01; genus SIG480. Next base: position 4,457 of record SVLF01000080.1, on the reverse strand, counting down.
ACTCCCCAAAACCTCCACTTATTTGAGCATTGGATTTCTGAAACCGACCTTGAACCATATGAGGTGAATAACAAGGAATTTACAAGAGACTACTTAAAAATGATTATCAGCTTTATCGATGTAATTGCAAACCAAGACAGCGAATTCACCAAGACTGAAATGTCTCAGGAATTAAACAATATGCTCATAAGCTTCAAAAACAAATCATTTGATAATTTCGATCATCTACAAAACGCGCTTCTGACTCTTCTTCAGGATATGTTTAAGCTCTTCCCCGAAGGAAGCTATATCGAAGATGTTGTAAGAGTTAATTCGCTGAGAGAACGTTTCGACGATGGCAGAGAACTTCTTGATTCCGAATATCCGTATCCGTGGGATCACGACCCGTTTTATGAGAATCCATATGAAATTTCATGGCAATTCATCTTGTCATATTTATTACATATCGTCTCGGAATTTCTCCCATACAGCACCGAAAAGAAGTATTATCTGCCATTTTATGCTACATACTCGCCTCCGAACATATCCGGTCGGGTGACGACACAAAATTCTATATTTATATGCCAGACCTTTATGAGCGCAAAGCGCCATAAAAATGAGTTCAAACCTTATAAGGAGTTTTTGGTGACGCAGGAAATTGAACCTGATTATGTGTTTGAAATACATAACCAAAAAGAAATACTGCGTCAGCTCGACAGCATCGGAATCAACCTTAAAAGCGTGTTCGGCGATAACGACAATATTGCAAGATACATAAAAAACCAGTTATTGGATAATTGATTATGCACAAGAGAAGGTTCCCATACCCTCAAACGAGAGTATGGGAGCCTCTTGTTTTTTCAGAAAATGATTGACGGGATGAGACAGACCGAAAGGACGAGTACATGGTAAAGCACCGTCACTCCGAAGGAAATATATTTCCCCGGTGAAATTGCCGTCATCTCCCCACCGTCAAATACCACATTTTCTTTCACAAAGCTTTTACATGATTTAAACAAATTAAAAAGCGTCAGCAAAAATAAAACCTTATAAAACATCATTTACCTCCTTGTGTTTTCATAACCTCTCCTCGATAATCCTTTCAACAATCGTATCAGCAAGAAGCTCGCTTGTTCGGTATATCGTGTCTGCAAACTTTTCAAGCGCAAAAGAAAAGTGTTCTCCTGCATCAAGAAGTATCCCGGTAAGCTTAGCGCCTGTTCCTTCTTTCAGCTCGGAAAAGGTTTTCAGCATATGACTGGATACATCGCACACACCGTCCGTTATAAACACGATATCCGGATTTTCAAAGCGTTCATCCTCCATAAGCGTACACGCCTCACGTAACGGTTCATCAAAGTCCGTACCACCGCCAAGAAATGTCTCGGCGCAGTTCATAACCTCCTCAACTGTTATGTATTCACCTTTCGGGAACACGTCTACTTTAGTCCTTGTGGAGAAGTGAACAAGCGCAAAATTTGTACCGTTTATCTTACACAGCTCATACAACACCATCGCGATCGCCATACCGTATGCGTTATTCTCACCGAAGGTTGACTGTGACTCATCAAGACATACGATGATGTCACCCTTGCCTTTGTACTCCGGATCGCGCTTACGGTATTGCTTCAGTGCCTTATTACGATATTTCCGAAGAAACAGCGGAATCAGCTCCCACTTTGCGAGAAGGGACATTTCCGATGAAAGGATGCGCGATATGTTATTACCGCGCTCTATATCGTATTTCTCGCCCCGACCGTAGGTATAGCTTGCAACGCGCTTTGAAACCAACAACTCTTTGTATCTCCCGAGAAATTTCGCTATGTACCGCAGCTTATACGACCCCGCAACTCTTTTCAGAACATCTCTGTCTACGGGATTCTTCCGCATTTCGGATTCACGGTCGCCCCATGAAAGCAATATACTGTGCATATCATTTGCGCGCTCAAGAGCTGCGCTTGCAGCACCCGATACTATCTCACGTATCTCACCACGTTTTTTCTGCATATTGCTTTCAATAAGCTTTGAATACATCTCATATTGCTCCTGCTTTGCGACGGCACGGTTTGCTGTGTTCACGATTTTCCGCTGTGTCGCCTCGCAGATTACCTCCGGTTGTTCCTTATGCTGCTCTATCAGCTCGCGCAGAGTATCCATCAGTCCATCGCGGTCACTCTGTATTCTCGACAGTGCATCAAGGTTTCCTTTTCCTCCCGTTGCTTTTCGCATAAGTGTATCAAGATTTTCAAGGATTCCTGAAACAAACTCTTCCGTAGCACCAAGCGCCGGAAGCTCTTTACCCTCGCACACACGCTTTATTGCGCCGTAATCTTCATCGGACATCAGATCGCAAAGTATTTCTTTGTTAAACCTGAGCGAGGTTTCCGACATATTTTCCTCATTGACATACCTTGCATTGAGTGCATACACCGACTGGTATACATCATTTATGAGACTTTCGAATGTCGAAAGTTTGCGACTGCCGCAAGCTCTGTGCTCACCCAATATCTCCGAACCGGAACATAAATCATCAATTATCATCTGCTCAACGCGAGTGGATCTAAGTACGCGGTCTGTCTTTGGTACGGCTTTCTCTTTTGCATACTGTGATAAAAATCCGCTTGATATTATTTCTTCAACTGTTTTAAATCGCTCCATAACATAATCCTCCATTCGTTTTCAGAGGGAGGATTACTCCCTCTGATACAATCTCCTTAATGTTTTTATCTGCCTCAGAATGGCAGTTCTCCGTCATCGCATGCGCCGAAATCTACGGACGGAAGGAACACACTTCCCGGAAAACCACCGGATTCTGAGTTCTCGTGATTCTGTTCCGTGTCGTTTCCGTGCATACTGTCAGCAAAGCCTATCTCATCAGCGTTTATGACAAAACCGCCGCGATTTTCTCCGTTCTTTTCATAGGTATATGTTTCAAGTGCTCCAGACACATACACCTGCTTGCCTTTGGAGAAATACCTCTCTGCAAACTCTGCGCTCTTTCGCCATGCGACAACGGGGACAAAATCCGCTTTCGGACGTTCCTCCCCGCGGCTTTTGTAGTTTCTGTCCACTGCAAGCGTGAACTTCGCCTTTGGAATATCGTCGCCTACCGTCTGCATCTCTACATCGCGTGTAAGACGGCCAATAAATACAACTCTGTTTAATGACATAACTCATACTCTCCTTTATCTTATACATTCAATATTGCAGTCTGCTTAAGTGTTACGAGCGGTGCTTCCGAAAGTGTTGCCGCAACCTCAAGCATTTTTTCAAGCTTATCTTCAGCCTCCGTCACCGTTTCCGTCTCGCTGTCGCTTAAATTGAGATTGCGAAGTGAGGTAAGCTCAAGGTAAATACGGAACAGCTCTTTTGAGAACACAACATACGGTTTGAGCTTCTCCGTACTGTTAGGGTTACCTGCAAGCTTGTCAAAGCTTTCCTCCATAGTGTCATAGCTCTCGTTTGCCATATCAAGAAGCTTTTGCACCTCTGTACCTATCGGGTTCTCGCAGGTTTCGCGAAGAATCTTTTCAACCATGGGGATCTCCGACGGGTTGTTCCAGAAGTAGTTCTTCAGGACAAGCAAATCCTTCGGTGAAACCTCGCCCATTCCCGAAAGATACGCCTTTGCCTGAACAATGGACGAGAAGGAGAAAAACTTTCTGTCCGATACATGTATTCCGTTTTTCCGAAGCTCACACAAAACAGTTTCCATAAGCTCGTTTATGCTCTCCGGGATGCGTATCTTCTTCACTTCATCCTGCATCGCATAAAGCTCTCCGAGCGTAACTGTTGCCGTTATCGGTACTTCCGTTCCGCTCTGTTTTGAAGCGAGGATTTGCATACGATGATCCTTTTCCTCAACATAGCTCGTCAGCACCTTAAGCTCAAAGCGGTCATACAGCGGTTTTAAGATATTTTGCGCCGAATCGTTGAAGTTTGGTATCTCGTTTGATGCTGCAAAGAATGATATTGTCGGGATGTCCACCGTCTCACCCTCATTTGTATACACACGCTCATTAAGCGCGGTAAGAAGCGAGTTAAGTATTCCGTCGTTAGATTTGAAAATCTCATCCAAGAATACTATGTGGCTGTCGGGGATTTTACCGTCGGTTATCATTCTCGGCTTATCGCTTTTCAGCATACAAAGTATATGGCGTATTACCTCCGTTCGCTTTGCGGTCTCTGCTGCTCTGCGGAGATTTTCCTCACTCTTATCCGCCTCATATTTCTCATAAGCCTCCCGAAGCTCTTCCATACAATCGGCATAAGTCGCATTCTTTGAAAGTTCTGCCTCGGATGCATTGCCGGGGATTATGCTTGCAAGGTCAAGGCGACCGAACAGCTGCTCTTCATCCGTCTGTTTTGACATAAGGCGTTCAAACTGTCTTGCGCCCGTTATACGCTTGCGAAACTCGTTTATGCAAAAGCTTTTTGCCTGACCCGTATCTCCGAGGATGAAGAGATTCTTACCTGAA
>SVLF01000079.1 GCA_015068085.1 Oscillospiraceae bacterium | reverse complement strand
TTATGCTCAGATTCTCTATATCTCAAAGCAGGAGATCTTGATTCTCTCTATATAGATATGTTTGAGAAGAACGCGGGAGATGTTAAAGACGAAATAGAAAAAGTCATCGAAGAGTATGGCGAATATAAGCTCGGCAGTCGAAATCTTACGGGTTTTGGTCTCGCGGTTCTTTCCGGCGGTGAGCTTATAAAGAATGGCGGAAGTATTGCTGATTCCGATTTCCGACGTGATATGTGGATGTTCTATGGTGTTTCTTCTTCATCCCATTCTCACCAAGATAAGCTGCAGATGGGAATTGATGCTTACGGCTTTAACTTCACGCCAGATCTCGGATATCCGAAGGAAACAGGCAGTGACCCGAACCGTATTCAGTGGGTAAAGGCAACTATCTCGCATAACACCGTTGTTGTTAACGGAAAGAGCCAGAATGGCGTAGACTTCGCTTATCCGTATCATTACGACGGTGACGGTATCGTAAAACTCATTGACGCCGATGCAGCGCATGCATATGACGAAACGGATATTTACCGCAGAACTCTTGTTTCGGTCGATGCCTCAGATGAGGTTTCATATACTGTAGACTTCTTCCGAGTAAAGGGCGGAAACGAGCATGTTTATAGCTTCCACACCCAGTCGGCAGACGGTGTTACGACTAATGACCTTACGCTTGTTCCGCAAGTTGACGGAAACGGAAACTACATCGGCTCCTATGCAGGCCCGCAGGTTAAGCCGGAGGGAGACCCGGGCGGCAACCCGCCGAACAATATCTTCCCGGTAGGATATGCATGGCTTCGTAACGTAAGACGTGCAACCCCGTCAAGCGGAAACTTCTCCGTAAACTTTAAGCAGACAGACTTTAAGAAGCAGGTCAAGGACTCTAAAGGACTCAACCTTAAATTCACGGCTCTTAACGACTGGACGCCGTCACAGGTTGGTATCGTAGCGGGTGACCCACCGAAGCGTACCGAAAACTCAGTCATTCCGCATCTTGACTATATGCTTATTCACAATACGGGCGAAAACCTTGACACACTCTTTACCTCGGTTATTCAGCCGTACAAGGGCGAGGAATATATCGAGAGTATGACAGCTGTTCCGCTTACATGCAGTGGTACGGAAGGTGAGCGTGATGCTTCTCGCGCTGTAAAGGTAGTTCTCAAATCCGGACGTACCGACTATATCATCTACACAACGAACAACGAGCTGACCTACACGCTCACTGATGGTGATGTAAGCTTTGACTTTAACGGCTTTATCGGTGTTTACTCCGTAAATGAAGAAGGAAAGAACATCTATTCTTATGTAAATGACGGAACAAAGATAGGCGATATGCAGACAGAAGCAAGATATTCCGGTAAGGTAAAATCCTTCACGAAGGAGCTTACAGACGAAAACGAAATCACTGTAACTCTTGAAAAAGAGCTTACCGCAGAAGAAATTGCAGCACTCGCGGGCGAATATGTATACATCGACAGTGATGGCAGAGATAACGCTGTTTATAAGATAGAGAGTGCAAGTGGAAGTGAAAATATAATAACCCTTGATATCGGCGATGTTACGACAACAAGAGGATATAAATCGGCTTCAGATCCCGATGCGGGCTATGTATATAACATAGCAGAGGGTAGCAGAATGTATATTCCGCTTTCGTTTGAGGATTATAACAGACCGGTTGTTGAGAAAATTGACGATGCAACTGTTTCTGCAGGAAGCTCCATAACGCTCCAGATAAATGCCGAAGCAGCAGACGGCGAAAGTCTTACCTATATCGGAACAGTTGCGCCGCGTGGCGCAAGCATAAATTCCGAAACCGGAAAAATATCCTGGAAGCCTGATAGCTCTCAGGTAGGTGAGCAAGGCTTCTTGATCACGGTTCGTGATGAATCCGGACGTGAAAGCACAGTAAGCTTTGAAGTTACCGTTTACGGTTCAACGACAGGAAGCAAAAACGAAGTAACCGAAACTCCGGATACACCACCCGCAAGCGGTGGCGCATCCGGTGGTGGCGGTGGTGGTGCCACACCATCCGATGAAAAGGACACCGCTGAGGATTCCTCTACCGATGTAGGGGTCGGCGATCTCGACAACCCGCAAGATAATGACGATGCTTCAACTCAACCGGATGAAACGGATAACGTTGCCGGCACCGACAACACCGATGTAGGGAACGGCGGTTCCGACGTTCCGCAATTCACGGATTTAACCAACCACGTATGGGCAGCGGACGCGATAACCACACTCGCGGACGATGGAATAATAAGAGGAACAACATCTGACACGTACTCACCCGGGCACAATATAACCCGCGCAGACTTCGCGTCCCTGCTCGTTCGTGCATTCAAGCTTGAGTCCGACAGCACTGAAAACTTCGTAGACGTATCTGCAAGTGACTACTTCGCAACCGAGCTTGCAATTGCTAGAAATAACGGTATTATTTCTGGTATCGGTGATAACAAGTTTGCACCACGCAACACAATCACCCGCCAGGATATGATGGTAATCGTCTACCGCGCATTGCAGAAACTTGGCAATGAGCCTCCCTTGCCTAAAGGTAGTGAAGCGGAGCGGAATGTCGGCGCGGCAATGAATGATAGTCCGGTGGACTATCAGAACCGCGACGTGACCGAGCCGGGCGAGATGGGGACCGTCGAAGACGGTGGAGGGATTTACCCCGACTACTCAACCGTCGCATCTTACGCAAAGGAAGCTGTTTCTGCCCTCATCTCCGCAGGTCTTGTTAATGGTAAGAACGGCAATATCGCTCCGATGGATTATACAACTCGCGCAGAAGTTGCAGTGCTTATCAAGAGAATTTTGGATTATACGAAAAATAATTTAAAATAAGAACGTTCTTATTTAGGAATGCCGCCTTAAGCGCCAAGCGGTTATAAATTACAGCGAAATCGCAGGAAAGACGGCGTGGGCAAAACTTTATTTTGCCGTTTACGCAAGTCTCTGCGATGAGTGCGATAATTTATCCGGTGCGCGCACAGCGGCAAAAGCGTGGGATCCAAAGGGGTTCGCAAGAGAACCCCTTTGCAAGACTTCCGCCCCGGTAGGGCAAAAAACATTTAACGCATATATACCAAACTTGAATTTGAAAGGGGTGATAAAAATGTTAAACGCAGGTTTTGCGCGCATGGATATCACGCCACCGCTCGGGATAAACCTCGCGGGATATTTCTTCGAAAGACCGGCGGAGGATATCCTTGACCCGTTGTACGCATCGGCAACGGCGTTTGAAAGCGGAAGTGCGCGTGCAGTTGTGTTGAGCGTTGATAATCTCGGAATAAGTGCTGTGATTTTAGACGCTTACCGCGAGGATATAGCAAAAGCGTGTGATGTTTCACCCGATGCAGTGTATATCGCGTGTACACATACGCACCTTGGACCTGACCTTGGAGTGTTAGACGGAAAAAGCAAAAGCCCCGAATATGCCGCATTCCTCGGCAAAAAGCTTTGCGATGCCGCAACGCTTGCTTTCTTGGATCTTGCACCGACGAAAATGTACCATTGCCGTGGTGAGGTAAAGGATGTTGCATTTGTTCGCCGCTACCGTATGCGCGATGGCTCATCCAGAACAAATCCCGGCTACTTAAACCCTGATATTCTCCATCCGAACGGAAGTCCCGATGAGGAGTGTGCGCTTCTTATTTTGAAGCGCGAGGGAAAGCCTGAAATCGGTATAGTGAATTTTCAGGTACATCCTGACTGCATCGGCGGTTGTAAAATTTCGGCAGATTATCCGAAATTCGTCCGCGATACCTATGAAAAGCTCATTGACAATTCGCGCTGTATGTACATCAACGGCGCGCAGGGCGACACAAACCACGTTGACGTGCGTCTCGGCGAGGATAAATGCCGTAAGGGCTATGATCGCATCCGCTATATGGGAAGAAAAATCGCTATGGCGGCAGTGTCAAACTATGAGCTTGCAGAGGAAATTTCGGGTGATGGAATCAAGTTTGCGCGAAAGGGCGTTATCGTAAAGCACCACCGAGGAAAGGCAGAAGAGATTGAGCCTGCACGTGAGCTTGTAAGGCTTCATGTGGAATATGGCGACCCGAACAAAATTCCGGATGTTGCAGAGCGTTTCCCGATGTTTACGGGAAATCCGAATGTACAAGTCGCAGCGGCAAGAAGAATTGCATCTCTCGAGGAGCTTCCCGAGGAAAAAGAACTGTGGCTTTCTGCGCTCACAATCGGCGATGTTGTGTTTGCAGGTTTTGCCGGTGAGCCGTTTACAGAGATTGGACGTTCGGTTAAGAAAAACTCGCCGTTTACGCTCACAATCCCGTCTTGCTGTACAAACGGGTATGAGGGATATTATCCGATGATGGATGCGTATGATGAAGAAGGCTATGAAAAGTCAACTGCACGCTATGTTAAGGGCACTGCAGAAAAACTTATAGACGAAATGGCAGACCTCATCAATACGTTGAAATAAAAATTAAAACAAAAATTGGAGGAAAAGAAAATGAAAAGAGCATTATCATTCATTCTCGCGCTTACTCTCGCGTTCGCACTTCTCCCAACCTTCGCATCGGCAGTAGATACGGAACCGGCAGAGCTGGAGTCATTCACGATTAATTTCAACGGTGCGGCTACCGACGGATTGACTGATTATACCGGAAATTATGCCGGTCAGCGTTGGTATGTTGAAGAGGGGCAAACGCTCTCAGGCTCAAATTGGACAGTTTTGACGGACACAACAAATTCGAATATCATGAATCGAAATTCTGATGGCGTAAAAAACGCAATTCAGTATTTTACCTATAATGAGGAAAAATACATCAGCTTTACAACAGATCCAGATAATATAGCGAATGAAAAGCATACGGTTGGTATTGATATAATCGTTCCGGCAACGGGATATTACGACATATCGGCAAAGGTTTATGTTGGCAAGACCGGTGGAAATGCTGATGTGTTTATTGAAGGAAAATCTGTCGGAACTAAAGATTTGTATCGTGCACAAAAAGGTGATAACGGATATGCTTCTGCCGGACCGAACACAGTCGACTATGGTAAAAATGTATATCTTACTGCAGGGACAAACAGATTAGAAATAAAAAACACGGTACATACCGGTATCACTTCCGTTTCAAACGGCTTCTACAGCTTTACCTTCACGAGTACAGAAACAAAGGTAAACAGCTCCGTCTCCTTCGTCCAGACAACGAACGTTGACGGACATAACGACATAACTGTTAAGACTGTAATGCGCGGCGACCCTGTTACTCTTACCGCTAACGCAGAAGATATCCCCGGCTATGAATTTGTCGGCTGGAAGCGCGGCTCAAGCGATGATGATAACAGCGCATGGATTGACATTAACGGTGATACCTACAATGTTTGGACAAACACCTTCCTCACAGCAATCTACAAGCCGACAGGGGAGACTGCTGCTGCTGCAAAGACCGTAGACTTCTGGAATCAGAACGGCGCATACCTCGGTACTGCAGATGAAACTTCTTTTGCAACAGATGTAAAGCGTGTTCCGTCTCTCACAGGCTTTGGCGCATTCAAGGGCTGGTTCACCGACGGTAAAGTTCAGCTTGATGAAAATACAGAGCTTAACGCAGGCACCATCAACGCAGTTGCACAGTATGAAGACGGTGTTGTTTCCGGTGTAACCCTTAACGGAGATGCTGTTGCAGATGCTGACACTTATAATGAGCCGATAAGCCTTACAGAGGCAGGTGTAACTTATTGGATGCGTGGCGGTAAGACAATAGCATACGGCGATACATATGATTTCAGCGTATGGGCAGGCACTGCGATTACATCTCACAGCGATGTAGTTTCAGATAAAGTTCCGGTTGCAATCCTTGAGAAAAATACCGACTACAACGCATATATGTTCGAGTACGATGACGGCGACTATACAATAGTAGAAGCAGGTATCATTTTTGGTGGCACTGACGCAACTGTTGATAGCTGCACGAAGAAGTACACTTCCCAGAGAAAGGTATCTCACAACCAGTTCACCGTTCCGGCAGAGGCAGGAACAGCAAAAGGCTATATCATCTGGAAGAATGCCTCCGGAGCATATCAGATTGATTATTTCACAGAGTAATAGTAAATATCACGAGGATAACTAATCAATCAAAGCAAACCTATAGCGGAGAGGAAAATCCTCTCCGCTATATTTAATCCACAACGTTGCGGTATCGTACCTGCCGCCTGTAAGCACGAGCGGCAAAAGCGTGGGGTTCCAAAGGGGTTCGCAAGAGAACCCCTTTGAGGAATGCCTCGCCCGGCAGGGCACCCTTTTTGCGGGTTTCCGCAAGCGAAAAGATAAGCGGTCGCATCGGAGCGACCGCTTGCTTTATAGCGTATACGTCATATATACCTTGCCGTCAAGGTTTTTCCATTCAAGAACGTTTCCGTCAAGCGTCATATAGCTGTGCTCGGAGCCGTTCTTCGGAATTGATACAGAGCCGGGATTGCAATAGAGCAGTCCGTCTCCGAATTCTTCACATTTCGGAATGTGCGTGTGCCCGTGCAAAAGCACATCTCCGCGCTTCATAGGCGGAATGTTTGATGTGTTGAAGTTATGACCGTGTGTTGCATAAATCATTCGCTCACCCACTGTAAGAATGGCATACTCCGCCATTATGGGGAAGTCAAGCACCATCTGGTCAACCTCGGTATCGCAGTTTCCGCGAACACAGAGAAGACGATCCTTCATAGCGTTCAGCATAGCGATAACTTCTTTAGGATTATATTCTCCCGGAAGATTATTTCTCGGTCCGTGATAGAGAATATCTCCGAGGATAAGAAGCCGCTCGGCACCTTCACGGTTATAAGCATCAAGAAGCTTTTTGCAAAACTCGGCAGAGCCGTGAATGTCAGATGCAATTATCCATTTCATTTTGAAGTGTCCTCCTTAAGCAACTGCTTACTCTGTGTAAAGGCTTTTAAGCAACGCAATTTCCGCCTGATATCCGTCAAGCTCGTTCGGGGTTTCAAGGAAAAAGGGGAGAGAGCGAAGCTTTGGGTGATTTATAACCGCACGGAAGGTTTCTGTTCCCAAAAAGCCTTCGCCGATTTTTGCGTGGCGGTCCTTGTGGCTTTCATATCCGTGCAGACTGTCGTTCAAATGAACGGCATAAAGCTTGTCGATACCGATGACCCGGTCAAACTCATCAAGAACAGCGTCAAGGCTTTCTTTGATATCATAACCGCCGTCAAAAATATGGCAGGTGTCCATGCAAACGCCGAGCTTGCCAGGATTTTTAGCTCGCGAAATTATTTCTGCTATTTCCTCAAACTTCCCGCCGACCTCGCTGCCTTTTCCCGCCATTGTTTCAAGAAGAACCGTTGTGCTTTGAGAAGGCGTGATTATTTCGTCGAGAAGCGATACGATAAGCTCGATTCCGCGAGGAGTCCCCTGACCGACGTGAGAGCCGGGGTGAAAGTTATACATGCTTCCGGGCGTATGTTCAAGGCGCTCCATATCATCGCGCATTGTCATAAGAGCAAATTCGCGGATTCTCTCGTCCTTTGCCGCGGCATTGAGAGTGTAGGGCGCGTGTGCCAGAATATGCGAAATGTCGTTTTCTTCAGAATACTCAAGAAACGCCGCAATATCCTCGGGATCAATGGGCTTTGCGGCACCGCCGCGCGGGTTTCTCGTGAAAAACTGAAACGTGTTTGCGCCTATTGATTTTGCAGTCTTCGCCATTGCAAGATAGCCCTTGGAAGAAGAAAGATGGCAGCCTATTCTTAACATAACCGTAAACCTCCGACTTTATGACAACGGTATGGCGTAGTTAGAACCGTCTTTGGCAATATAGAGGATATTGTTCGCTAAGAGGAAAGTATATTCTGCACCCTCTGTGGTGAACGAGTTTGTCACAAGAGTGTCGTCGTAGTATATGTCATTTTCAGGGAAATCAATCTCGGCATCGCGCTGCTTGGGAATATATCCGAAGCGGCCTTCCTGAATATCCTGAACAAGAATGTGGTATTCACCGTCCGGAACCCACACCTGAACGGCATAACCGCCGGTGATTCGGCGTGATGCAAGCATCATATCAGGCTCGCCGTTTATCGAAAGAGTGAAACGGTATGAGTCAGACTGTGAACCGTACATTACTGTGTATTCGTATTCGTTAACGGCTCCGTTTTCCTCTTTGTTTGCTGTTATTTTCCATGTGTTCTCAAGGTCAAGCGGTGAAATTTCAATGTTCTTAAATCCGGCCTCGCGCATAAGCTTTTTTGCTGTTATGCTCGGCTCCATCTCCATAACATAGGATGCGGCAAGGAATTCCTCGCTTCCGAGCGCATATTTGCTTGCGGCTATCGGAACCCACGCTGAATCGTCGGAAAATCCGACAACTGCAGAATACATATCATCGCACACGGAAATGCGAAGCGTGTTCATCTGATTGAAGGAGTCCGCAAGAGATAACTGGCTGTCATACATAAATTCGCCTTCCGATGCAATCGGAGTGGGGGTAACGTCAACCGATGATGGGGCAACTCCCGACAGAGCCTCCGGTTCGCTTGCGCAGGAGCAAAGCGTGAAAATCATACAGACAAGGCAGAGTATAGCAGTAATTTTGAAATTCATTGGTATATTCCTCCGTATTTATTATAGATTTATAAAATGCCGAGCGTTTTTGTAACAAACGCAAGCATAGTTATCGAAATTGCAGAGAACAGGGTGGTAAAGACAACCAGCTGACACGCAAGGTCGTAATCTCCGTTCATTTTATATGTCATAGCAGTGCTTGAAACTGCAACAGGGGTGCCGAATGTGCTTATAATAAGGGCAATGTGAATTCCGCGGAACCCTAAAAGGTATGCGGCGAATATTGCAAGCGCCGGAATTGCGATACAACGCACAAGACCTGTGGAAAGCACATATTTCAAGTTTGAAACAAAGCTTTTAAACTTGAAATCGCCGCCGAGAACAAGAAGTGCAAACGGAGTTGCCACGCTTTTCAGATCGCGAACCGGCTTAAGAACAATTTCAGGAAGCGGGATTTTGAATAATGAAAAAATAAGCCCGAGAACACAACCGATGATGAGAGGGTTTTTCAGTATCTTTTTTATAATCTGAGCAGGGGAGTCAACCTTGTCATTGCTGTAAACGCTGAGAACAACCGTTGCAAGAACGTTGAATGCAGGGATAAGAAAAGCAAGAAAAACAGAGGCTGTCTGTGCTCCGGCATCTCCTGCAAGCGCCTGACAAAGCGGAAGACCGAGCAATGCGAAATTTCCCCGGAAAAGCGCCTGGATTATAACTCCCTGGCGCGCTCTGTCATGGGTGAGTATGGGAACAACAACGAATGCAATTCCGACAACAATCGCAACTGCACAAAGAACAAACGCAAGAAGCTTCGCATCGAAAACGGAGCGGAAATCGGATGTATATATATTGTAGAAAAGCATCGTCGGGATAAGAACGTTGAACGAAATTCCGTTGGCGGTTTTTAAAAATTCACCGTTCCAGACCTTCAGGCGGGTGAGAAACCATCCCAAAGTAATGAGAATAAAAAGCGGAAGAACCGCATTTACCGAAAAAAGAAAATTCTGCAAGAAAAATCCCCTCGCTTGTTTTAATTTTGAACATAAAAACACTTATATATTATAACGTCAAATGTCGATAAATGCAACAGGATTTATTATTAATTTTTTATGTATAAAAATCAAAAGAAAAAAGATCTACGGGAAGGAGGTGGATGAAATAAAAAAACAGTAGGTTCAAACCTTGACATTGATGCGATGTATGTGCTATAATTATCCTGATAATTTTATATAGTTCTCTGTAACTGACGGATTTGTGGAGCACCACAGGAAGCAGAGAATTTTCGGGGGAGAGTTTCCCCGTGATTGCCGACCGTCTGGGCACATTTAACTCCCCGGTGAGTTAGGTGCGCCCTTTTTTGTCATTTCGGCTGTTATTGCTAAATAAACAGGGGATATCCCTGTCTGTTCAGGAGGTTTATACATATGAAAAAAGTTGGCATTGTAATGGGGAGCGACAGTGACTTACCTATTATAAAAAAAGCGACAGATATGTTGTCTTCTCTCGGAATTCCGTTTGCGGTACATGTATATTCTGCTCACAGAACACCCGAGGAAGCCCGCGCATTTTCCGTATCGGCTCGTGATAACGGGTTTGGTGTAATTATTGCTGCTGCAGGGATGGCTGCTCACCTTGCGGGTGCGGTTGCGGCGAATACCACGCTCCCGGTTATCGGCATTCCGTGTAAGTCTTCAAATTTTGACGGGCTTGATGCTCTTCTTTCAACCGTGCAGATGCCCACCGGCATTCCGGTTGCAACCGTGGCTGTGGACGGCGGTGCAAATGCCGCGCTTTTAGCTGCCCAGATTCTTGCGGTTGAAGACAGAGAGCTTGCCGCAAAGCTCGATGCAAAACGACGTGCAGATGCGGCAAAGGTCCTTGAAAAAGACGCAAAAATTTCCGCTGAGTTCAATTAAGTTTAATCAGGTTTAATCAAGTAAATAAATCCAATATTTTCAGGAGGTCAAATAAAATGGAAAAGAAAGAAATGCTTTACGAAGGAAAGGCAAAAAAGGTTTACGCAACAGATAACCCCGAAGTTCTCCTTGTTGACTACAAGGATGATGCAACGGCTTTCAACGGTCTTAAGAAGGGAACAATTGCAGGAAAGGGTGCTATCAACAATCGCGTAACGAACTTTATGATGCAGCTTCTTGAGAAGGAAGGCGTGCCCACTCATTTTGTAGAAGAGCTTTCCGAGCGTGAAACGCTTGTTAAGAAGGTATCTATCGTTCCGCTTGAAGTTATCATTAGAAACATCTCCGCAGGCTCCTTTGCAAAGCGCTACGGTGTTGAAGAGGGAATAGTTTTTGCTGAGCCGACGATTGAGTTCTCCTACAAGAACGACGATCTCGGAGATCCGCTTATCAATGAATACCATGCGCTCGCTCTCGGCGTTGCAACAAAAGAAGAAATCGAGACCATTAAGAATATGGCATTCAAGGTCAATGCAGTTATGAAAGAATTCTTTAAGAAGCTTAATGTTGACCTTGTTGACTTTAAGCTTGAGTTTGGTAAGGTTTCCGACGGCACAATCGTTCTTGCGGATGAAATTTCTCCCGATACCTGCCGCTTCTGGGACAGCACAACTCACGAGAAACTTGATAAGGATCGCTTCCGCCGTGACCTCGGCAACGTTGAGGATGCATACGTTGAGATGATGAAGCGCATTCTCGGCGAATAAGTTTAGGAGGCACACATGGGTGGTTTTTTCGGCGCAATAAGCCGTGACGATGCTCTTGGCGATGTGTTTTTCGGTACGGACTACCATTCGCACCTCGGAACTCGCCGCGGCGGCATCGCGGTATATGATGAAGAAATCGGCTTACAGCGCGAGATTCACAATATTCAGAATTCACCGTTTCGCACAAAGTTTGAGCACGTGTTTGAGGATATGAAGGGGACATCGGCAATCGGCTGTATAAGTGATTACGATCCTCAGCCGCTCCTCATACGCTCGGTTTTCGGTACATACGCTGTCTGTATTATCGGACTTATAAATAATGCAGATGAGCTTATACGTGAATATCTTGATTTCGGCGGCCATTTTGATGCGATGACAAGCGGCGGAGTAAACAACACCGAGCTTGTTGCCGCTCTTATAAATCAAAAGAAGGATTTCGTTGAGGGAATTAAGTTTGCACAAAGCAAGATAGAAGGAACTGCGTCAATTCTCATCCTCTGCGATGATGGTTCAATCATCGCCGCGCGTGATAAGGTGGGGCGTATTCCGGTTATGATCGGAAAAAACGATGATGGCTTCTGTGTGTCATTTGAGGCATTTGCCTATACAAAGCTTGGCTATGTTCCGGAGCGTGAGCTTGGTCCCGGCGAAATTGTAAAAATTACGCTTGATGGTGTAGAACAGCTTGCGGAGCCGGGAAAAGAGATGCATATGTGCGCGTTTTTGTGGAGCTACTACGGTTATCCGACCTCTACTTACGAAGGTGTCAACGTTGAGATGATGCGTTACCGCAACGGTGAAATTATGGCGCGCAACGACAGAAAAAACGGCAAACTTGAGGGTATTGATTATGTCGGAGGCGTTCCGGATTCCGGAACCCCCCATGCGATAGGCTATGCTAATGAAAGTGGTATACCTTTCGCGCGTGCGTTCATAAAGTACACGCCTACATGGTCAAGAAGCTTTATCCCGACGCAGCAGAAGGAACGCAGCAAAATTGCTAAGATGAAGCAGATTCCCGTGCATGAGCTTATTCAGGATAAAAGCCTTTTGTTTGTTGATGATTCGGTTGTCCGCGGCACTCAGCTTCGCGAAACCGTTGAGTTTCTTTATGATAACGGAGCGAAGGAAGTGCATATGCGCTCTGCCTGCCCTCCGATTATGTATGGTTGTAAGTACCTTAATTTCTCGCGTGCTACAAATGAAATGGAGCTTATCGCCCGCAGAACAATAATGGAGCTCGAGGGAGAGGAAGGCTTTAATCATATCGAAGAATACAGCGATGGTGAAACCGAGCGCGGCAAGAAGCTCCGTGAAACAATCGCAAAGGAGCTTCATCTTGCATCAATAGATTTTCAGTCACTCGAAGGAGTTCTTGAGTCCATCGGCATAGAGCCGTGTAAGCTCTGCACATATTGTTGGAACGGAAAGGAAGACTAATTATGAATATGCAGTCAAAATCAGACAGCTACGCAGCAGCAGGTGTAGATATTACCGCAGGCTATCGCGCTGTCGAACTTATGAAACAACACATTGCAAAGACAATGACGCAGGGTGTTTGCTCTGATGTCGGAGGCTTTGGCGGGCTCTTTGAGCTTGATGTTACAGGAATGACGCGCCCTGTTCTGGTAAGTGGAACAGACGGCGTCGGAACAAAGCTTAAAATGGCATTTCTTCTTGATAAACACGACACTGTCGGTATCGACTGTGTCGCTATGTGTGTGAACGATATTATCTGCGCAGGCGCAAAGCCTCTTTTCTTTCTCGACTATATCGCTTGCGGAAAAAACTTTCCGGAGAAAATAGCCGATATAGTAAAAGGTGTTGCAGAGGGCTGTGTTCAGTCCGGCGCGGCGCTTATCGGCGGCGAAACTGCAGAAATGCCTGGATTTTATCCTGTTGATGAGTATGACCTTGCAG